>CAZIXY010000039.1:0-16569 GCA_964543315.1 uncultured Desulfobacteraceae bacterium
TGATAAGGTAATCCTTGAACCGCTTGAAAGAAGCAGGTGGCCGGAGGGTTTTTGGGATGCTTTCTCTGTGGATCAGGACTTCAAAACACCTGAAGCGTTGCCATCAAAAAATTTTAGTTTGGATTAACCGAGAGAGATATGTACCTGCTCGATACGAATATCATCAGTTATTGGATGCGTGGTGACAATAGAGTGATCGACCGGATTAAAAAACAATCTCCGTCAAATTTAGCCCTATCAACCGTTACCCTGGCTGAAATACTGTACGGAATAGAAAAATCCCCGATGAAAAAGAAAGAAAGGCGATTGAAAATAAAACAGATATCGTCGTTATTGGGCCTATATCCTTTTGATGAAGCAGCGGCCGGGGAATATGCGGTTATACGGACACAACTTGAAAGAGAAGGTATGGTGATCAGTGAAAGAGATACTCAGATCGCATCTATTGCCATAGCAAACAAGCTAACTGTTGTCACTCATAATGTAAAAGAATTTGGTCGGATTGGCGAATTGAAAGTCGAGGATTGGGCAACTGTTTAGAGGGATAAGGCATTCATTATTGACAGATAGGCGGAGAAATCTGGGGATTGAGGGATTGGGGGATTAAGGAGAAAAGGGGGGGCACTTTTGGGTAAATGGATAAGAGGAGAGGTTATTGATTAGTGGTGAAAATCAATTCAAAAATTGATCTGATTAAACAGCAAGTTCAAGCTGGGAATCATCGATTCACAATTCATGGTTTTGAACGGTGCGTGGAACGCAATATTTCACCCATGGACGTGAAGCATGCTATACTACCAGGAGAGGTGATCGAAGATTATCCAAAAGATAAGTACGATCCAAGTTGCCTCATATATGGAATTACTAAACAAGGAAAAATATTACACGTTCAATGCTCGATTGACCCGGTTTGAATTATAACGGCATATGCTCCAACTTTGAACCCAAAAGAATGGAGTGAAGATTTTAAGAAGAGGAGGGCGAAACCATGAAATGCTCTGCATGCCATTCTGAAATGGTAAATAAAAAAGGAGAAATTGATTTAAGGGTTGGTGGAAGGTTATTTATAGTCAGGAACGCGATTTATGAAGAATGTCTTTCATGTGGAGAGAAGGTGCTGTCCCCGGAAGTCAGTGAACTCTTATTTGAAAAGATTAAGAATAATGACTTTGTTGAACAGACAATTGATGTGCCGATATTAGATGGAACCTATGGTTAGCAAGGTAACAAGGTTTCGCGATGGAAAAGTTTGATACTGCACATGATGTTGCCGGCATAAGTCTTTTAATACTGGAATTGCCTTTGCTTGCCGAAGAAAACCAAACTTTTGGAACCCTGTGGCTTATCAAAGACCTCAAGCGTGACTCAATCAACCATTACACCTTGCGCCGCGTCGAGCACCCGAGAAGGACCCTGATCACCGCCCTCCGGAAACTAACCACAACCTGATCGTGAACCAAAAACTCTTTTACCCAAAACAGCCTAAAGCTGTTTTGGGTAAATTGATCACGTTTATCTGTAAGAATTGAAACGGCTCATAGATCTCATAATTTCGACAATTATCATCGTCATTACACTTCCTTTTCTCGCGGTGACTGCTTTGGCCATCAAGCTGGACTCGCCGGGTCCCGTTTTTTTCACACAGGATCGTGTGGGAAAGTCAGGTAGGGTCTTTTCAGTATGGAAGTTCCGGTCCATGTACAAGGATGCCGAGCAGAACGGTGCCGTGTGGGCTGATAAGTCTGATCCCCGGGTGACACGCGTGGGCCGGGTCATCCGGTTCCTGCGTGTTGATGAGCTGCCTCAGCTATGGAATATATTCCGCGGAGAGATGAGCCTTATCGGGCCGAGACCCGAACGTCCCGAGTTTGTCCAACAGCTGACCGCAAAGATACCATACTATGATATACGTCATTCCGTATCCCCGGGAATCACCGGCTGGGCACAGGTCAATTATCCTTATGGCGCGTCGGTGGAGGATGCCTTACACAAGCTGGAATACGATATCTACTACATAAAAAACATGTCGCTCCTTCTTGATTTGAAGATCTTCCTTCGGACCATAGGCGTGGTCCTCTTCGGGCAGGGTGCCCGGTAAACATTTACCCAAAACCGGCTAAGGCACTTTTGGGTAAAGGTATTTTTGAGAGCAAAATGGATGCATTGGATTTAATCGCAACGGGAAAGCTAAAGCGCTATTTTCGGGCCACGAGAAAACTAGACAGCCCTAATATTGTTTCCCATATTACGCAGAGGGCTGCCGGAAAAGAGCCGATGTTTCTTGAAGATAGTGACTATCTGCTCATGTTGGGATTGCTTAAGGAAATATCACAGGATTACGAGTTGAAGGTGTACGCGTTTTGTCTCATGCCGAACCACATACATTTGCTCATGGCACCGAAAAAGAAAAATCTTTCAGATGCAATGAGGGATCTGTTTTCGAGATACGCAATGAAATTCAATCGAAAATATGAAAGGAAAGGGCATCTGTTTGGGGGACCTTATCGTCAGGCCCTCTGTTTCGACGACCAATACCTTTTAGCGGCGTCTCTTTATATCCATTTAAATCCTGTTAAGGCATCTATCGTGGATGAACCCGCGGAGTACCGCTGGTCTTCAATAGGCCTTTATTGTAATGAAAACGCGCCGAAATCGTTTGTAGATTCTAATTTCGTTTTGGGTTTACTATCAGGCAGCGATGATACGAAAAGCGAAACCTACAGAAAGATGCTTTCTAGTGGCATTGAACTGAATATCGGTCAAGTCTTGGAGCAGGAAGATGCGGTCGAGAAGTTCTTTTTAAAGGTGAAGTCTTTGTTTCCAAGACATTTCGAACGTATACAACAGAAAAAGAAAATCGCACAGCACTCCGGAATAGATCTTCTGGTTTTGGAAGAAATAGACGATAGGATTGAAAATATGAAAAAGGACGGCGTTTTCAATAGACCGGAAAGCAGAAAAGCCAAAAAATACCTCATTGAACAGCTCGTTGCACGCGGATTTAAGCGTGGTGATATCAGTCAGCGTCTGGGTATATCAAGAAAGACCGTTTATAATATTCTGAGAAGCATCGAATGAACATTTGCCATTTACCCAAAACAGCCTTAGGCGGTTTTGGGTAAAGCTCTCTTTCCGGCCATATTTGTTTATGGATGATGTGAAACTTCTGTCGTTTGCGATACTTACATGGAATTCCGAGAGGACCATTGGTGCTTGCCTGAAAGGCATTTCCGACAAGTGTACTGAAGAGTCTATTGAATACGAAGTATGTATCGTCGATAACGGTTCACGGGACAGCACGGTTAAGATCATAAAGTATGGTTTCAAAGACCTGCCGGTTAATCTGATCCGGCTTAACAGGAACATGGGAACCACTGTTTCCGGGAATATCGCGCTGAAAAGGTGCAGGGGTGATGTCCTGTGTGTTCTTGATTCCGACGCGATTTTCCTGGATGGCCGGATCGGGCAAATAGTATCCTTACTGGAAGACAAATCCGTCGCTCTCGTCGCGCCCAGGTTGATTCTCCCTGATGGAACCGTACAGAACTCCGCAAAGAAATTCCCGTCGGTATTATCAAAACTTCTGAAAATCCCCGGAATAATACTGAAGAGAGAAACATGGAATCGCGATTTTTACGGCGATTTCCCGTTCTCTTATGTAAAAGAGGTGGATACTGCGATTTCCGCCTGCTGGTTTTTTAACCAAGAATTGCCGGATGAAGTCGGCTTCTTTGATGAAAGGTTTTTTTATGGTCCGGCAGATGTTGATTTCTGCCTGAGAATCAGGAAGGCGGGGAAAAAGATCGTTTATTGTCCCAACGTGACAATGCTTCACCACACGCATCACATAACGCACAAGAGACCCTTCAGCACAATAGCACTGATTCATCTATGGGGTCTGATATACTATTTCTATAAACACAGGTACATTGTCAGACCAAAGTTTTAGGTATTGTAGTCGAGAGTGATGGAATTTAGAAGAGAAGAAAGACTCTTGCTGGATTTGCTTGGATCCGATGTAGAATCGTATCCTGGTGAAAAGATCCGGGGCCTTTCCAATCCGGATTGGGAATCCATACTCCAGTTGTCGAAAAGGCATTCCATATCCCCTCTTCTCTATCAGCGCGTCAAGCGACTCGATCCCGCGCATGAGATTGTGCCGGGAGTTATCAAAAAATTGCGGGATGTCTATCTTTACAGTGCCGCCTTGAACATGCGCCGCTACCATAAGCTGGCAAAGGTGCTGAGCCTTTTAGCGGGTGAGGGTATTCCCGTGATAGTGCTCAAGGGCGCGTATCTGGCGGCAATTGTTTATGAGAAAATCGGAATGCGGGCCATGCAGGACGTGGATCTCCTTTTTAAGATGAAAGATCTTTCAAGGGCCCAGGAGATACTCATGGAGGGGGG
The DNA here is from genome assembly GCA_964543315.1 of uncultured Desulfobacteraceae bacterium. Classification (GTDB taxonomy): domain Bacteria; phylum Desulfobacterota; class DSM-4660; order Desulfatiglandales; family Desulfatiglandaceae; genus JAFDHL01. Next base: position 4,408 of record CAZIXY010000039.1, read on the forward strand.
GTACTATCGGCCTGAAAACGGTTTGTTCCTGGATATCCACTGGAGTATCGATCTCTCGTACGCGGATCTTAATGTTGAAATCGAAACAATATGGGAAAGGGCTCAACCCGCCGAAATCGGCGGTGTCGGGGTACTGGTCCTGTCTCCCGAGGATCTGTTATTACATCTTTGCATACATCTTGGGTTTCACCACCTTTTTGAATTTGCCGGGTTGAGGACCATTTGTGACATCCTTGAGACGCTCCGGTATTACAAGGGCCGGATGGACTGGGCAAGGATCCGGCAACGTGCGATCCACTGGCACGCGATCAACCTTGTCTACCTCTCGCTGCTGCTTGCCAGGGACCTTTTAGGGGGCGATGTGTCCGACGATGTTTTGGAGGATCTCAAACCGTTTGACTGGGATCCACTTGTGAAGGAATGGGCCCTCGAGCAGGTATTCCGTGAAAAGAAGGATACCCTTTCGCTTTCCCCGTATTTCTGGCAATTATGGAGGCCGGGATCATTCAGGAAAAAGGCGATAGGCCTGCTTAAACTGTTATTTCCCTCCCCGCAATTCATTTCTCAAAAATACCCCGCCCGTTACGGATCGTCCAAAAACTATCTTTATTACCTTGTTCGCCTGAAGGAGCACTTTCACAGATACGGTCATGCCATGTGGCGGATTCTGACTCGCGACAAGGAAATGGTGATTCTGGCCAAACAGCACAATCGAGACCTTGACATGAGGGAATGGCTATCATCTTAGCATCTTAACAGATCCACAGATGAAGCAGAGTACACAGATCCACAGATTACGCAGATTACACAGATGACACAGGGCTAACCTATCCGCAGATGACGCCGATTACAGAGGTGATGATGAAATGAAAAACAGCCGGTTTTATAAAATTGCCGGGATAACAATTCAGGTAGATTCCGAACTTCCCATAACAGACGACACCTTTCACCCCAAGTTCAGATTATTTGAGGCGGCCGGCCCGGGCCGGGACACTATCTCCATCAGCCATCGTTTTTCCCTGCCTGATCTTGAAGGCCGTGATATGGGTAAAAAGGTCTACGAGCGTGCACCCTGGCTTATCCACCGGGATGAAGATTCCTGGGTCTATCTCGGTGTTGCTGATGTTGCCGGGAAAAGGCATATTTACCAGGTGGCTTTTTTCAACCCTGACTATACCAGGGCGACGATACACAATGAAAAAGACGAGACCTTTCTCAAGGGCGGCCTTCACTCGCTGACACTATTTCCAACCGATCAGATCCTTTTGTCACAGGTGCTCGCCGACAGAGAGGGATGCTTCATGCATTCAAGCGGCGTCATTTTCAGGGATAAAGGCCTTCTCTTTGTAGGACACTCGGATACGGGCAAGTCTACCATGGCGAAGATGCTTGGGGGTCGAGCGGAGATCCTGTGTGACGACAGGGTGGTTGTGAGGAGGTGGAACGAGGGATTCAGGATACACGGTTCCTGGAGCCATGGCGATGTGGCCGAGGTGTCTTCTTCTTCCGCGCCCCTTACGGCATTAATGTTTCTGGAGCAATCAAAGATAAATCGCGTCATTCCCCTCAATAAGGGGAACGGACTCATAAGCAGGCTTCTGGCCTGCCTGGTAAAGCCGCTTGTGACGGCTGACTGGTGGGAAAAAATGTTGAGACTGACGGAACATATCGCCAGTGATGTGCCATGCTATGTTCTCCAGTTCGACAAGAGCGGTGATGTTGTTGCGTTGATAGAAGAGATGGTTGGGGAAGGAATAAGATAGGAGATAGGAGTCGGAGGTCAGAAGTCGGAAGCCAGAATAAAAATATCTCACACCCGCCGTCGCCGCAAGCTATGGCGGGCCAGGGAGCACGCAGAGGCGCAGAGGGTAAAAGATAAAAGAATTTATTTTGCCGCAGACACACGCAGACTATTTTGACGACGACTTGTCGTCAAAATCAGCATCAAAATACAAAAAATAAAAAACAAAAGGCAGCCTCACACGGAGACGCCGAGAACACAGAAGAAAGCGTAGACAGGCTCTACCGGGTTACGAGGATTTCACAGGCATAAAGGTTTTTTTAAAGACATCACAAAGTGATGGTCCGGATGATATTTCATCCGAACTTATGAGGAGGGCCATCGTGATTAAAAACAATCTATTTTGTTTTTACTTCGATGAACCTCCCCATATATCTTTGAAAAGATGCGCGATCCGGTTGACCGCTTTCGATATATCGGAGTATAGAATGTTTTCCTGATTTTTGGTTTTTATGATCTCTGCGTCTTTGCGGGCTCAAGCGACCCTGAGCATAGTCGAAGGAGAGCGAGAGGTTTTTGAAATTTTTTTACTATTTACTATCTTTTAATCCTGTCTCATAAAAGCTGATAGCTAACACCGCCACACAGACGGCGGGCAAGCAGCTAACGGCTAAGAGCTTCAAAGAATGGTAACCCGGGAGACATACGCAACAAGGCATCGGTTTGATGGGTACCCCATATGGGAGGGCAAGGGACCCCTTCTGGGGCATCTGGACCTGGAGCTTACAGAGCGCTGCAACAACAACTGTATCCACTGTTACATAAACCGGCCGGCCGATGATCTTTCCTTGAAGGACAGGGAACTTTCCACCTCGCGGATAAAGGAGATTCTTGAAGAGGCCGCTTCTCTGGGTTGTTTAACGCTGAGAATGACGGGCGGCGAGCCTTTGCTGAGAGAAGATTTTGAGGACATTTATCTGTTTGCCAGGGGGCTGGGCCTGAAGGTCGTTCTCTTAACTAATGGAACATTGATTACGCCCGATCTGGCCGCGCTTTTTGCACGCGTCCGGTGCCTGGAGAAGATAGAGATTACGGTCTATGGAATGAACAGGAGAGCTTATGAGGCTGTTACGAGGGTCCCGGGTTCCTATGAGGCCGCGTGGAGGGGAATAAACCTGCTCCTTGAAAACAAGATTCCGTTTGTTCCAAAAGGGGTTCTCCTTTCAACAAACTGGTGGGACAGGAAAGATTTTGAAAAATGGGCGGCTACCGTTCCATGGATGGACGGGCGTGCGGCCTTTTCCATGTCCCTTGATCTGAGAGCCCGCCGGGATTCCGAGGAAAAGAATGATCTTATCAAAAAATTGAGGCTGTCAGCCGATGAAGTATTGCAGGTCCTGATAGGCTGGGGTGATGAGTATGTCAAAGAGATGAAAGAATTCTGCTCAAAGTTTTTGGGCCCTCCGGGTGATAAGCTCCTGTCCTGTGGGGCCGGTGTCGGGGGCGGTTGTGTTGACGCGTACGGGCGTTTTCAGCCGTGTATGCTGCTCAGGCACCCGGACACTGTTTACGATCTGAAAGAGGGCTCCCTTAAAGAGGCCATGACCCATTTCGTCCCCGAAGTACGGGCGATAAAGGCTTCTGATCCCGACTACAAGGCACGCTGCGCCCGGTGCTTTCTGAAGGGCCTATGCGAACAGTGTCCGGCCAAGTCCTGGATGGAGCACGGGACCCTGGATACTCCGGTCGAATACCTTTGCGATACGGCCCACGCCCAGGCACGGTACCTCGGGTTGCTTGAGGAAGGCGAGAATGCGTGGGAAGTGAAAGATTGGGCAGCGAGAATACGCAGTTTCGCAGAAGAGGAGTGACAGTGCGAGACTTGATGATCGATTCCGAAACTTGTATTGGACAGGATTAACAGGATTTCAGGATCTTTTAGTAAATGATTGTCTCACACGGAGCGCACAGAGACACAGAGTTTTGTTTGTGGTGTTTCAAATTCATCACAAAGTGATGAGTCCGGGTGGTATCCCATCCGGACCCATGAAGAGGATTTATCGAGAGTAAAAACAAATATGCTTGTTTTTACCTCCGATGATCCTCTACATAATCTTTGAAACAATACCTTAAGCCCTGTAATATCAGATCAATCGTGCTTGCCCCGTAGCTCCGGGAGATGGTACGGGTTGAATCTTGTCTGAATTTTTTCTCCGTACTTCAGTGGTCTCTGCGTGAGATTGTTTTTTTAAAGTCATCGCCATTGAGAGCGCTGCTTAACAGCCGTCAGTGTGAAGGGTGAAAGATTGAGAACAGGCATAAAGGTTTTTTTAAGGATCTTAATTCATAAGGAGATCTCATGGATGTAAAGATAAGTCTCGATAGCGCCTACGCGGTATCCGAAGACGTGGTGGCCAGGGAGATAGAAGGTGAAGTCATCATCGTTCCTCTGACCGCGGGAATCGGGGACATGGAAGACGAGCTCTACACCCTGAACGAGACGGGAAAGGCCGTCTGGGCCAAATTGGACGGCCGTAAGGTCTTGAGAGAAGTGGTCGAGGACCTGACTGCCCAGTTTGAGGGCCCTCTGGAAGATATCAGCGAAGATGTGACAGGATTTGTGACGGAACTCGTGAAAAGGAAGATACTCGTTGAAATCTCCCAAGCCTGAACCCCACGTTTCCTCGCTCCCCTTGCCGGAGCTGCCCCTCTGGGACAAGATGAAAATTCATCGGGACCTCATCTCCTTTGACCTGGAGGTGACCGCCCGATGCAATAACGACTGCCGCCATTGCTACATCAATCTTCCCGCAGGGGACAAAACGGCAAGGGAAAACGAACTTTCGTTCGAGGAGATAGGAGAGATAGCCGATGAGGCGGTCTCCCTGGGGGCCCTGTGGTGCCTTATAACAGGAGGGGAACCCCTTCTTAGAGAGGATTTTCTTGATATCTATATCGGTCTCAAGAAGAAGGGGCTGCTGGTATCGGTCTTTACCAACGCGACACTGATTACAGATGAACATGTGCGGCTCTTTCTGGAGTATCCCCCGCGGGATATCGAGGTGTCGGTTTACGGGGTAACAAAAGAGACATACGAGCGGGTGACACGAAGACCCGGATCCTTTTCGAGATTTATGCGCGGGCTGGATCTCCTCATGGAGAATGGACTTAAGGTCAGGCTCAAGGCCATGGCCCTGCGATCAAATTTATCGGAGTTGCCTGAAATTGCCGCTTTTTGCCGTGAGAGGACTAAGGATTTTTTCCGGTTCGATCCTTTTTTACATCTGAGGTTTGACGGCGACCCTGCCGGAAACAGGGAAATAAAATCCGAAAGACTTTCACCCGGAGAGATAGTCGCGCTCGAGAGAATGGATTCGGAACGGTTCAGGTCCCTGGAAGAAGGGTGCGACAAACTTATTATTCCGGAATTTAAACAATTTGCCGGCAACCAGCTGTTTTTATGCGGTGCGGGAGAGGGGAGCTTCGTCATGAGCTGGGACGGGGTCTTCAGGCTGTGCTCTTCCCTCCAGCACCCGGATTGCGTCTATTCCCTGAGAAAGGGAAGCCTTACGGATGCCTGGCACAACTTTGTCCCCATGGTCAGGGATATGAGGTCGGAGAGGGAGGAGTTTCTGAAAAAATGCAGGGTGTGCCCGATAATAAATCTCTGTATGTGGTGCCCTGCCAACGCATACCTTGAGACCGGGGAAATCGACGCGCACGTAGAGTATTTTTGTGAAGTGGCCCATGCCAGGGCGGATGCATTGAATTATTCCTTATAATTGAGATGCGCGCACTTTCTGAATGGAAAAGACAGATTCCCTGAAGCAGAAGCTGAGATACGCACTGCGTCTTGATCGTGCGGTGCGTTTTGTATGGCAGGCCGGGCCGGGCTGGACTATCGCCAGCCTGGCCCTTGTCTTTATACAGGGCGCGCTGCCGCTTCTGACCCTCTACCTGATGAAATTGATCGTGGATGCGGTGACCTTCGCCCTGGGGGCCCCTGACAGGCTGGTGGCCTTCAGGCATGTGGCCCTTCTGATCCTTATCGCGGCCGCGGTGGCCTTTCTGAATTTACTTTTCCAACTGATCGCGGGCCTTGTAAGGGAGGCCCAGTCGCTCCATGTCACTGATCATATGTACGATATTCTCCATGCCAAGTCCGTTGAGGTGGACCTGGAATACTACGAAAACCCCGCGTATTTCGACACACTCCACCGCGCCCAGCAGGAGGGTCCGTACCGTCCGACCCATATACTTGACGGTCTGGTGGGATTGGGTCGAAGCGGGATTTCCCTGCTTGCCATGGTCGGGCTGCTGTTCTCGTTCCACTGGGCCGTAGCGGTTATCCTCTTTCTGGCGGCTTTCCCGGGCATTTTTGTGAGACTGAAATATTCCGGCAAGATGTATCGCTGGGCGCGTAAAAGGACCCCGCTGGAAAGGAAGGCCAGCTACTTCAACTGGATATTGACGGGAGATACCCACGCCAAGGAAATCCGGCTGTTTGATCTGGGAAATCTCTTTATCCGCCGGTTCGGCAATGTGCGCAAAAAGCTGCGGCGCGAAAGACTCGAGATCACGAGAAGTCGATCTGTCTCCGACCTGGCGGCCCAGTCAGGGGGAATGCTCGCGGTTTTCTGTTCGTTCGCCTTTATCGCCTATCGCACAGTACAAGGTGTCATCACGCTGGGCGACATGGTCATGTATTACCAGGCCTTTCAGAGGGGCCTGGGCTATCTCCGTGAGTTTCTGGGCGGTCTGGCGACCCTTTACGAGGACAACCTTTTTCTTTTCAATCTTTATGAATTTCTCGACCTGAAGCCGAAGGTCGAGGAACCGCTCCATCCCAAATCCGTTCCCCGGCCCATGCATAAGGGTATTGTCTTTGAAAATGTATCCTTCAGATACCCCACGGGCACAAGGGATGTGCTCAAGGATATTTCCCTGTCCATTGACCCGGGGCAGGTGGTTGCCCTGGTTGGAGAAAACGGTTCGGGAAAGACGACCCTCATAAAGCTGTTGTGCCGTTTATACGACCCGCTGGAGGGATCCATTACTCTCGATGGTACGGATCTGCGTTCCTTTGAAACAACGGCGCTTCGGCGTGAAGTCAGCGTTATTTTTCAGGACTATGCGCATTATTATTTGACGGCGCGGGAGAATATATGGTTCGGGAACATTGCCCTTCCCCGGGAACACAAGCGGGTCGATGAGGCTGCGGATTACTCCGGTGCGGATGAGGTGATCCGGCGATTGCCGAAAGGATACGAGACCGTCCTGGGTAAGTGGTTTGAGGAGGGGGAGGAACTCAGCATAGGTGAATGGCAGATGGTGGCCCTGGCAAGGGCCTTCTTGAGAGATGCGCAGATAATAGTGCTTGACGAACCGACCAGCGCCATGGACGCGAAGAGTGAGTATGAGGTTTTCGGGAGATTCCGTGAACTTCTGGATGGACGTTCCGCAGTGCTCATAAGCCACAGGTTTTCCACCGTTCGGATGGCCGACCGTATTTATCTGCTGGAGGATGGAAGGATCATTGAGAGCGGTACCCATGAACAGCTGGTAGCGACCGGAGGGACATACTTCCGTCTATTTGAAAAGCAGGCCGGCAATTACAGATAAAATAGGGGTCACACCTGTTTTTTTTACCGATAATATAACAGGTGCGGCCCCTTTTTCTTTTCGGGACAGACGTGTTAGTATGAGTAGTGGATTTTTGAAATCTATTTATGGAATCCATCTTTGAGTCACAATGAACGTTAAAGATTGTAACCGGAATATCGCTTCGCTCAACTCCGTTTGCAATCTTTAACGTTATATTTAGGTATAAAGCAAAAAAAATAGTTACCATCCCCCTCCTTGCCCCGTTGAATTCCGAAGCAAGCGCGAAGCGTATTCAACCGGGGAGTCCTCTGTCTTCTGTCCTTTTGGCCTCAAACCTCCAACCTTTAACCTCCAATCGCCGGCTTCGCCGGTTCCGCCCTGCCGTGTCTTTGGGGTAAATTTGTTACAAATTGTAATTCTGATTGACAATTTGTAAAAAATGTCTTATTTATATCTTCATGATTCCAAGACAGATCTCAAAAAAGCTGAAACAGCTCGCGATTCAATATCCTGTTGTTGCTGTTACAGGGCCGAGGCAATCGGGAAAGACGACCCTTGTCAGGCATACCTTTCCCGAGAAAAAATACGCATCGCTCGAAGACCCTGATATAAGAGAATTCGCGATCAGCGACCCTCGAGGATTTCTTTCGGCCTATTCAGGCGGCGCCATATTCGATGAGGTACAACGCGCCCCGGATCTCTTTTCTTATATTCAAACCCTGGTCGATCAGTCAGGTGAAGAAGGGCTTTTCATTCTAACAGGTTCATTTCATTTCGGATTGATGGAAAGGATAAGCCAATCCCTTGCAGGCAGAACAGGGCTTCTCACGCTACTCCCCTTTTCATTTAAGGAGCTGCATCAAAAGCGCATGATCCGGGGTTCATTAGAAAAGTTTTTGTATACCGGGACTTACCCTCGAATATATGACAAGCAATTACCGCCGTCGGAATGGTATGCGAATTATGTGACGACCTATATTGAAAGGGATGTCAGGGCTATTAAAAATATTACCGATCTCGATCAGTTTCAAAAATTTCTCAAGATGTGCGCGGGCCGGTCAGGCCAGATTCTAAATCTTACATCCCTTGGAAATGACTGCGGTATCACGCATAATACCGCCAGGTCATGGCTTTCCGTGTTGCAGGCCGGCTATATCATCTTTCTGTTGCAGCCTCATTTTCAAAATTATAACAAGCGCCTTGTTAAGAGCCCCAAACTCTATTTTTATGATACCGGTTTACTTTCTTTTCTGCTTGGAATTCATTCCGCCGACGCGTTGTTAACCCATCCCTTCAGGGGGCCTGTTTTCGAAACATGGGTCATGTCCGAGTTGTTAAAAGGGAGATTTAACCGGGGATTGAGGGCGAATCTCTATTTCTGGCGTGATAACTCCGGAAATGAAGTGGATTGTATTATTGACCACGGCGATAATGTGTCGGCTTTGGAGATTAAATCAGGCCGGACAATAACGAAGGATTCCTTCAAGGGACTTAGATACTGGTCCAAGATCTCAAAAAATGATGGTGAATCCGCGTATCTCGTCTACGGCGGTGAATCAAATCAGAAAAGAAAAGAAGGACATGTCCTCGGCTGGACATCCTTTGCGGAAAAACTCCCTTCCATGCTTTAGCTCCACCGACATCGGCGGCCTGCCCTCCGTCATCTGCCTTCTGTCTTCTATCCTTTTCTCAGCTTCCCCGTTTCTCCCATTCCCCGCTTCTGTCCCTTTCCCTCCGACATCTATCCTTTCCTTCCGCCGTCGGCGGCATTTGACCGATTTTCATTTTTTCCTATGCATAGAATATTGCCTTTACTTTCAGTTTAATTTACAGTAAATATTGTCCGGTATTGGCACATTTCCTTTTTGAAGAAAAGACAATGACGGAGACATCCCCTGTTTACAGACCCCGAAAACCCCGAGAATCACAGTACTATCAATGTGTTGAAGACAATTTTGAATGCTTGGACAGGTTTATGACGACCGTTTTGCCGAGAAGTATGGCTTTTTCCGGCCCTATGTGAAACAGGTGATATATCGGTTCTTTGATTGCGGCATCCTCCAAAACGGTTTTGCCAGGGTGAAATGCGGAGATTGCGGCCATGAGTATCTCCTCCAAGGAAAAGATCACGCCGGAACTGGTAGACATGCATAAGACCTGGCGTCGTTCGGGGTTCAACGTATTTTGTTGCCCAAGGATACAGCCTGGCGATGAAAAAGCCATGGAAAATCTTGCCCGTTATATTGTGAGGGCTTCTTTCTCCCGGGAGAGAATGACCTATATTCGTGATGAGTCGAAAGTTACATGTCAATCCAAGGACGGAAAGGAAGAGAAAACATTCGATGCCCTGGAATGGCTGGCTGCCATGCCTGCCTGTGCGTTGCACGCAGACAGGTGTTCTCATGTGCCAAATAAGGGAGAGCAGATGGTTCGCTACTACGGCTACTATAGTAATGTCAGCCGTGGAAAAAGAAAAATACAGGACAAGGATGAAGCTATCCCATCTATCCTGGAACCCGATGGTTCATCCAGGGAGTTCCGGAAAAACTGGGCTCGTCTTATCCAAAAGATATATGAAGTCCATCCGCTGACATGCCCTAAATGCTCAGTGGCTATGAAAGTCATAAGCGTGATAGAAAACGAGGATGTAATCAAGAAGATCCTCAAGCATCTTGGGATGTGGCATCTTAAAGCAAGGCCACCGCCAAGGAGAGAAAAGGCAGCTTGGATAACTGAGACCACTATGGATTATTCGTTATCCCAGCTCCCCCCATCGGAAGACCATCTCTATTTCGATGTGGAATATCCTGTCGAAGACCCCGTCTTTAGCAGGGAAGCCGCACTCTCGGAATTATAAAAAGAAAAACGGCGGCTGCCGGAATAGTGCGCTAAAATTTTGTGAATTTTCAGCTGAAAAAGCAATGTGCCCCCAACATCATTTCGACTTCTACTGTTCCTGATATTTCTTTTTAATTTCATTTTTTTGAAATGATTCCATCCACAATATAGAGTGAGTCATTTTTTCTTGACACACAAGGCGAATCTTCCTATACCTCATCCTTGAAAAAGCAAGTTCTTATCATTTTTTATCATTTCATTTCATTAAAATTCCCAAGATAGCCGTATTCCAAGCAATCGTTATGGAACAGGCGGAAATTCTAAATGCATAGATTTAGCCAAACAGGCATATCAGCATCTTTTGAGGTTAGAATATCAGGCTGCCAATGATATGTATTCTCAGGCGGTTAAATGTCTTCCTGATAATGAAGTTATTTGGAATGATTACGGCGTTTCGTTTTTTAGATTAAAGCAATATAAAAAGGCAAAAGAGGCGTTGAATAAAGCAATTGCTTTAAATCCAAAATATGCTCTTGCTTACCGCAATCTTGCTGTTATTGCCTGGCAGGGAAAAGATGATTCTGCAGGCAGAGATATGGCTGAAAAGGCCGCCAGCCTTGACCCCTCAGATGAAAATCTGCGTTATGCCGCGCATGCTTATATCGTTTTATCAGGGCATCAGACGGGAGAAGAAAAGAAGGAGTCGTTGAGAAGGGCTGCGGAATATTACCGAAGAATAAAAAATATTTCCGAAGCATCGCAGCATAATCTTAGCATAATAGAGAATTCTTTGTAAAAAGGGAAATGGAGGTGTGTAATGAAAAAAGTATTATTAGTTGTTGCTGTATTGTTGAGTTTTAGTATTTCCGCATTCGCTCAGGTTGAGGATGTAGCTAAAGATGTTTTGAATGCATATAAAGGCAGGAATGTGGAGATGCTTAAAAAACACGCGTCTGCGGTCTTAAAAATGTCTATTTCAGAAGATTATTTTAAAGATGAAGCCTTGAGGAAAGATTTAAAGGCGGTTGATAATTGGGATGGAAAAATCAAAGGCATTCGTTATGAAAGCAGGAATTTGATGGGTGCAAACGTTGTAATGGCAACAGTATATTTCGCCGATGTGCAGGGAAAGGATAGAATTAATGTGCTTCTTTTATCAAATTTCAATAATACAGGGTGGACTATATTTGGGAATGGGATTTCCAGCATGGCCAAAGAAGAATTTAACCAGTTGAGCAAAATAATCCCTGCGGCCAACGCGCCTGCCGAAAAAAAATCACAAAAGCAATCACAAAGGGCTTTTAGTATAGAGATGGCCAACGGGGATACTTTTGACAATGTCTTTGAAGAAAAATTTGAGGAACTGTTCAATAAACTTGATGATGATAATTTCTATATAATATTAAATGACGGAAATAATTACTTGCAGGCGGCATTTTCAGACAAAGGGTATGCTTTTGAATATCAAGATGAAAAAGGCCATTTCGTCGCGCATGATATTTTACCTAAAGACAAAACAATATCTTTATTCAGGAAATATTATCAGGGGGAACAAAATTGGGGGGAAGGCATTACCTGGGATAAAGATTGATTATTACGTGTAATCATTGCTGTCCAAAAAAAAGGGGTCAAATCTACGCTTGACTGTTGTCTGCTGTTTTGATATAGATACTTCATGTCCAGGCCACTGAGAATTCAATATCCGGATGCATTGTATCACGTTATGAATCGCGGTCGACGTGGTGATGAGGTCTTTACTGAGGCTGAAGATTATGCCGCCTTTATTGATCTTCTCAAGGAAATCGTTGACGATTATAATGTGAAGGTCTCAGCCTATTGTTTGATGTCAAATCACTATCACCTATTAGTAAAAACTCCGGATTCCAACATATCAAGAGCTATGAGGCACCTTAATGGTGTTTATACCCAGCGTTACAACAGAATTCACCATTGTGATGGTCCACTATTCAGAGGTCGGT
>CAZIXY010000040.1:0-10725 GCA_964543315.1 uncultured Desulfobacteraceae bacterium
GAAGAAGCTGAAACTTTTCCGGTAGGCACAATTGACGAGGAGGACAAGACAAAGATAATTGACGGCATAACCTGGGGTCCCTAAGGAAAAATAAAATCCGGCATGAATCCTCCTTTCTTTGCAAAAAGATGCCCCGCCCATATAATGGACGGGGCTTTTTTAGTCCGACCAGACCCAAATAGCGCCTGTCTTTTCCTATATCATCCATGCCGGCAAGTGATACACCTTTTCATTACACCCGCATTGACTCATTGTCGCAACAAGATGCGCAAATTCGTGATATATTTTGCCAAAGGCCCTGAGACCGGAAGGTTGTCTAAATTGCCTGTCGGAAGTTAGTTTTGCCTACTTGCCTTGCTCCGAGAACAACTAAAATATCAGGCTTTTTAAGCCATGGTTGTATGGTGTCCTGGAGTCTTCTATGATAAAATTTCATTTTATATCATATAGATAATACAAAATATTGAATATTATGTGTGGATAACCTATCAAAATGTCAATAGAAATAATTGAAAATGCCGCCTTTTTTGTATCAAGAGCGGGGAAAAGATCAGGGTTAAAAGAGATTAATGAGCTTGGTCTTGCGGTTAAGTAAACGAGGGTGGGAAGTCTCAGGGGTGAAGCCCCCGGGGTTGCCGGGGGCTTTCTAAACCAGACAAATTTTATGCCGCTTCAACCTGCACCTTGACATACTTCAGAATGGGGGTGCAGGCGTCCATTTCAGGGCTATTGGGCCTCATAAGACCGCCCGTATTAACGCCTCCAAGCTGGGGATACTTGGGATCCGCCTCGAGGCCCCTTTTATGCCCGTAACCGCCGGCGGAGGCGACGACGCCCTTCAATATGTCGTCGGTAACCCTGGCACGTATAGTATATTCGGCCCAGGGTGATCTTATTATAACCTTGTCGCCGTCATTTATGCCTCTTTCTTCGGCATCTTCCGGATTGATCCAGAGGTCATTCGTGGGCCTCATCTTCATCAAGCCATAAACATTAAAGGTTGAAGAGTGTTCATGTTCAAGGGTCTTGAACATCCCGTGAATCAAGGGATACTCTTGATCCGGTTTCAGATCAGGGTAATCCAGATTCGGGTCTTTGTAGTCAGGAAGGGGATCGACGCCTTTTTCTTCAGCCACCGGATTCACAAAGTTGTACTTCCCGGTTTTTGTCTTGCCTGAGGAGCCGTAGCCGTCGGGGACATTCAGGGATTCCCATTTTTTGTATTTGAAGTGTTCGGCCTCATCGGTAATGATATAGCCTTTTTCCTTTACCTCTTCAAAGGACCAGGGAGTCCCTTTGAGCATGTTCTCGAGGCCTTCCTCGATGTCTGTGAAAGGGAAGTTTTCCCCTACACCCATACGTTTGGCAAGCTCAATGCACATCCACCACCAGGGCCTTGAATTATATAAAGGCTCCACAGACTTTGCAAAATAGGAGATAAACGCGTCATAAAGCCACTCGTTCCTCAGGGCACTGTCTTCAATAGCGGTGCAGTCCGGGAGAACTATGTCTGCGTATAGACCTGCGTTGTTCATCCAGGTATCTATGGTAACCATGAACTCCAGGTCCCTACACGCCTTTGCAGTGGCCGCCTCGTTACCCCAGGAAAGAGTAGGGGCGCCGAAATATTGTATCAATGCCTTTATCTTGCCCTCTGCCACGTCCTGTGGGAACCATGAAGGACACCAGCCGGCCCACATACGCAGGTTATGGATTTTTGGGGGAGCATTTGATGACGGTTTTTCCTGTCCTTCTCCCCAGCCGCCTTTCAGTTTTCTCTTAAATGGGAGAGAGGGTCCTCCCGGGGCATCAAAGGTGCCGCAGAGGCCGTTAAGGGCCTGAACCGCTGCAGTAGTGTACATGGCATTAGGAAAATGGGCTGTTCCCGTCCAGGAACCGACTCCTTTATTTTCGGCTGCCGCGAATTCTTTTGCAATTCTTTCAATGGTATCGGCCGGGACGCCACAAATTTTTTCGGCCCACTCAGGGGTACGAGCCACGCCGTCTTCCTCTCCCAGGAGCCGCTTTTTAAAATCCTCGAACCCGTGGGTCCAGTTTTCCACGAAATCCTTGTCGTAGAGTTCATTTTTGACAATCACATAGCACATGGCCATGGCCATTGCCCCGTCGGTACCGGGTTTGATCTTAATCCATTCAGTAGCGGCGGCGGCCGTGTCGGACTTCCTCGGGTCGACAACGACCATTTTTGCCCCGTTTTTCAAAGCCTTTCTGAGAAAGGTGACCTGCCTCCGGCCATAGGAGGTGGCAAAGGCGTTTTGCCCGAAGAAGAGAATGTATTCCGAATTCTTAAAATCTATCCAGGGCCGTTTATCATTCAGGTTGTGCTCGTTGGACATGCGGATGGAGTTGTCACACATTGAACGGTGGCTTATATTGTGGGTACCATACCAATCCCATAGGGATTTATGGAGCCACCTGTTCCAGTCGTTTCCATCCATGTAGCCGACTGTGCTGTGATCTTCAATGCTCATCATTTTGTCAGCTATAAGATCAAGTGCCTCGTCCCATGATGCCTTGCGAAATCTGTCTCCTTCTTTGATAAGTGGCTCTTTGAGGCGATGGGCGCTGTATACGTAATCCTTTCTTGACGCCCCTTTGGGACAAACCACACCACCACTTTTTGGATCACCCTTGAGCCCGGCCGTTTTCAAAAGGACGCCGTCCTTGACCGTATCAACAATCCCGCAAAGCGCACCGCATACATAACAATGGCTGTTAATGGTCTTTTTGGGTCCTTCTTCTTTTACCCCTTCGGCAAGTGTGTAAAGGTCGTCCCCTAAATTGAGCTGATCAATGGCTTCGGAAAGTTGGACTATGGCATCCTGGTAACCGGAATTGGAACCATTACGTTCATTGAAAAGAAAGCTCAAGGTAAAGGCTGAGATTCCCTTATAAAGATCTAAGGTGGCTGCGTTGTAAAGGGCTGCATGGAATTCCGGGATCCAGTTCAACAGGTGATTCTCGATAAAGTCTGCAGCAGCATCGTTATCTCCCTTCTCAAGAAGGAAGCGAACAAATTCCAGTTCCACGGCAATATAGTCGTCCAGGTCCTTATAATCGTCTGATTTATGAACCCCTGCCGCGCGATAGGCCGCACGGACGTCAAAAACGGATTTCTGCATAACCACAGGCTCTCCGGTAGCATGGACCGACTCATAGGGAAGGGCCGGATTAACGCCCGCATTGAGGAATATATCCGCATATTCATAACTCAATTCCTTATAAGCACCCGCCTTGGCTTTTCTAAGGAATTTTGCCATCCTCTCAATTCCTTTGCCCAAGTCAATGATCTTACATTCCTTTACAAAACTACTCAGTTTTGCTACGAAATCCTTATCAGTGAGTTTTGCCAGGAGATCCTCTGAAATTTCGTCTCGATAAAGTGTGGAAAGAAACTTGTAAACATTTGCCCTTTGTTTCGTCAAATCAGCATTTCCCATGCTATCTACCTCCCTTTTTAAAATATTTTTGTTTTTGAAATTGAATCCTTATTTCAATTCACTAATCCAAAAAATGTTAATGTCAGTTTTTAGAAAGATATGAAAAACCGGTAGGGGACATTTATGTAACGCCCCTATTCTTTTGTAGAAAGGGTGTCAAAGATCCCGTATCGAAAGCTATCTCTATGCTTAAGGTAACACCCGTAAAAGGTATTCTTAGTCTCTCATTGTGTTTCATTTGCAAATCGAAAATGAATAATTTTCGTCGTTTTTTATTACAATTTTTGACGAGTGTCAACTAAAAGTGTCTGTTAAGAACAGTCAAGGGAAATTTTTAGAAAACAAAGACAAATTAGGAGCCTCCTGAAGTCATCAGGAGCCCGGTGGGCCGGTTGTATCGAATTCAGGCCTGTAACTTAGGGAGCAGCATGTGGCCTGAAATCGGGGCCTTAGCCCGCGATTTTTGGCTTCCTGCACGGCGGAATCCGACCAAACCGCCATTCGGTTTGCCCCGGCCCGAATAGCCAATTTTTCCATAACCCAACCGTCCCTGTTTCTCGGCCTTTCACATCCCAACGAAATGGGCATTTCCGGCATCGTTAATCTCGCCCGTGCAATGAGACGGCCGATTTCCAATGGAGACGGGGGTGAAACATGAAACATAGGCGTTCCTTTAAGTGGCGTGAGAACCACTATTACCAGGGCCTTTGGCCTGTAACGGCGGATTATTTCCAGAGCCTCATACTCCGCCCTTATATTACCATAGTAAAGTCCGGCAACAATGTGGGGAATGAGGTCAAGACCGCTTTTTTTGATCCCCTCCAGTGATCTATGAACCTGTTCCAGGCCGCTTAAGTGGTAGACCCGGGTCGCAGTTTCTTCATCTCCCATGACGTCTATGAGGGCCTGGATTACTCCGGCCTGTTTTAATGACTTGGCGCCAGGTGGTTCAATGAAACCGGTGTGTGCGGAGAGAAAAAGTCCTGTCTCGTCCTTGATTTTTTTTATTGTCGCTTCATATTTTTTCCATGGGAGCCTCCCTTTCAGGCCTGAACCGCCGGTTAAAAGGATGCCATGGGCCCCATTCGTCGCAAAATTTCGGCACAATGCTTCCAGGCGTTCGGGGTCTTCAGCCTTCAACATGGGCTCCAAAAGCTTTCCTTTGCAATGCTCACATTGAAGCTCACACCGGTCTCCGGTAATAGATATGGCAGGATAACGTCCCCGTTTATGCCCGATTCGGATCATCCCGGGCAGGTAAAAGGTAAATTCATGACCATGGTGTGCCCGGGCAGTTTCCCAGGCCGTCCTGAAAAGCTCTCTGTCCTTATGCGATAGCTGCACATTAAGTTTTGAGTTCTTTATTCCGGTCGTTTTGCTTGACATATCAGCCGGATGGGATAGGGTATTTTACGATTGACTATTTACGATTAATTATTGACGATTGGCTATTGATGATTTCTCTTCCTGATTTCGCATATGAACAAGCAAAAATTTTTTATGTGCCATATTATTATGCCGACAGATGTCCGGTTTTCATACTTAATCGAAAATTTTCAATAATGGGAGGATAGGGCAATGAAAGAAAGAAATCAAGGATATGGATTTTTATCAATCATCCTAATGCTTTTTATGCTCACAGCTTCATGTGCTTCGATCCCTGAATTGAAGGTAATCTATCAGCTTCCACCGGCATCGGCTGAATTAGAGGGCAAGAGAGTCCTTTTGACAATTAAAGATGCACGGCCCGATAAGGAGGTCCTGGGCAGCGGGGCCAAAAGTGCGTTGTCCGATTTCTCGGGGAATTTTTCTCTCAGCGTGTCTCAGTTTAAGGAGGCTGAAATCCAGGCCGGGGTGTATAGGGTTGTTGGTATGATGAGAGAGTGTTTCAGGAGGCGACTGGAAAATGAAGGTCTGATTCCAATTTTTCAGGAATCAGGAGATGAGCCCCAATTGTTAATTGTGCTGAACGAATTTTTCCTCGATAGAGCAGGCCGTGATTGGGTCTTCAAAATGGGTTATGAAGCCAGGTTGGTAAAAAACGGCAAGGTTCTCTCAAGAGAAAACATCAGCGGAGAGGGTGCGAGGTACAATTTTTCAGGGCGTGGTGCAGCCGAAACTGTGTTGGGGGAAATTTTCACGGACAGTGTTAACAGGCTGGATATAAACAAGCTTTTTCAGAGGGCCGGTTTGTAATTAAAAGGAGCGGCGACTTATACGTGGCAGTATCCATGGGCAAAAAGGGCAGGGTATTTCTAATAAGCCTGGGATGCGCCAAGAATGTGGTTGACAGCTGTTGAAGAGACCATTGACACGATTCTTGAAGTCGTCAACCTCAAGACGCAGGGCACATTGAAAAAGGTCGTGGTGTTAGGCTGTTTTGTCCAGAGGTATGGGTACAAACTGGCAAAAGAGAATCCTGAGGTGGATGGTTGGGTACCGGTGAGATCCAACGCGTGGCGGAGATCTTGGAGAAAAGTTCGACCGTATCTTCTGTTCCAATGCGTATCAGCAGACCCGTCAATATAAAAGACCATACTGTCCCGAGAATTCAGATACTAAATAAGTTGTAATATTCCAGGACGTAAATTATGATCCTCTGAATCAGTCAGGACATTAAGCCAATGGATCATTATTAATAAGGAGCACCTTTCTTCTGACTACACGGAGAAAATAATATCGATTGAGTTATAAGCTTCACCATGGATACGGAAAACACTGTATTAAACCATTACCAAGAGCATGTTAAGAAAATAGATGAGGAGTTAAGGAAGGGGCTGGAGTCCCGGATAAATCTCATTATAGATATTGGTAGTCATACGCTCTTGGGAAGCGGCAAAAGGCTGAGACCTCTCTTATTTGTGCTTTCATGCCGGCTTTGCGGAAATTTTGGGGAGGAAATATACCGCTTCTCGTCTATTTTTGAATATGTACATGCAGCCTCCCTGTTGCATGATGACGTTTTGGACAACGCCGAGATGAGAAGAAACAAGCCTTCTGTCAATCATGTCTGGGGTAACCATGCGGCGATTTTGGAAGGGGATTTTCTGTACTCAAAGGCGTCTTCCATTGCGCTCAATTCTCAGAATCCATTATTTCTGAAAAGGCTCACGGATACCAGTTTGCAAATGGCCGAAGGGCAGATCATGGAGCTGAGCTATGCCGATAATTGGAATATCGGCAAGCACGAATATATGGAAATAATTACGGCCAAGACCGCTGCGCTCATATCTGCTGCGTGCGCGTGTGGCGCCATTCTATCGGGAGCCGATGCAGGGATTGAGGAGTCACTCGCGGGATTTGGCCTGAATATGGGAATCGCATTTCAACTCATGGACGATTTGCTCGATTATACTTCTTCAGAAGAGGTTTTTGGAAAGCCCGTGGGAAAGGATCTAAGGGAAGGTAAAATCACCTTGCCTTTGATATATACCCTCTTAAAGCTTGAAGAACCGGAAAGGTTAAGGCTGGAGAGCCAATTGAAGGGCCGGCAAACCACTGAAGAGGATTACCGGGACCTGATCGAAATTGTGAGGAGAAGTGGATCTCCTGATAAGATACGTGATGAGGCGCAGAGATATTTAAACACGGCCGCCGGGTACCTCAGCCCATTTCCCGATTCACCTGCCAAGGAAAATCTTTTAGAATTAAATCAATATGTTATTGAAAGAGAATTTTAATATAACCTGGCCACTCACGTCGTCAGGCTGAAGGTGTTTTTTAATGAAGACCTTGATCACCGGAGCTACCGGATTTGTTGGGTCTGCTGTGCTCAGGCAGCTTGTTCAGGAAGGTCATTCTGTTCGGGCGCTTGTTCGCCCTAAAAGTGATCGTCGAAACCTTTCCGGATTGCCGGTTGAGATCGTTACGGGCGATTTGAAGGATCGAAAATCGCTTGATCAGGCTATTGCAGGTTGTGAAAATCTCTTTCACGTGGCAGCGGATTACCGCCTCTGGGTGCCAAGACCTTATGAAATATATGAGACTAATGTAAAAGGAACACTGAATATTATGCGGGCCGCGGCTGAGGCGGGAGTTGGACGAGTCGTGTACACAAGCAGTGTTGCAACGCTCGGATTGAATCACGACGGAAGCCCCGCCGATGAGTCCACGCCGGTTGTTTATGATGATATGATCGGCCATTACAAACGTTCCAAGTTTCTCGCCGAGGCCGAAGTAAAAAGATTGGCGGACGAAAAGGGCCTGCCTGTGGTTATTGTCAATCCCTCCACACCTATCGGCCCCAGGGATATCAAACCGACCCCTACCGGGAAAGTAATTATTCAAGCCGCTTCCGGGCATATGCCGGCCTATGTTGATACAGGTCTTAACGTGGTTCATGTAGACGATGTGGCCGTCGGTCATCTGCTGGCCTTTAAACAGGGCAAATTTGGCCGGCGCTATATTTTAGGGGCACACAATATGGCTCTCAAAGAGATCCTTACCGAATTGTCCGCTATTACCGGTAAACCGAAACCCAATTTCAGGCTTCCCTGCAATATGGTTTTGCCTATAGCCTACCTGGTGGAGGCCGGGGCACGGCTGTTTATGAAAGGGGAACCCTTATTAACCGTGGACGGTGTTCGATTAGCGAAAAAAATGATGTTTTTTTCAGCGGAAAAGGCAAAGCGGGAATTAGGTTTTAATCCGCGTCCTGTGATTGAGGCTTTAAGAGATTCCGTGGATTGGTTCAGAAAGAATGGATATATTTAGATAATATCCATCCGGAAACTGAGCATTTCCAAATGGAGCGGTCAGATATCAGCATACTGTACTCAGCTCAATGATTTGTCTGCCTGCGACTATTACACTGGAGGCGAAGTCGGGTTAAAAATGAAAAAAAGCGGGTGCCTACTCTTTTTTGGAGGGCTGGCTCTTTTTACCCTTCTTATCGGTTACCATGGGCTTGGGGATGTAGCAGGAGCATTGGCCGTGGCCGGTTGGGGGCTTTTATGGGTGACTCTTTTTCACCTTGTTCCATTGATTATAAATACCGCCGCGTGGAGAAGGCTTTTAGATGGTGTAAGCTGCCCCACCTTCGCGGTTATGGTTTGGGCCCGTTGGATTGGTGAGTCGGTTAATGGATTGCTTCCGGTTGCACAGGTGGGCGGATATCTGGCAAAGGCCAGATTGCTGACGCGCCGGGGCGTTCCCGGTCCTATTTGCGTAGCAAGTGTTGTCGTAGAATTGACCATAAATGTCATTACCCAGATCCTATTTACTGGTATAGGGCTGGGGATGCTTTTAACAATTGGGGATCAAACTATATTCAGCGCCGTCCTCATCGGCCTTGGCATTATGACAATGCTGATCATTGGATTTTGCATTGCCCAGCAGCTCGGAATGTTCGGTGGATTTGTACGCATCCTTGCCCATTTCGGTAGAGATCGCGATTGGCACTCCTTAGTTGGAGGAGCCACAGCCCTTGACGATGCAATCAGACAGATTTATAGCAACCGTCGCAGCTTGATTATTGCAGGCTTGTACCGGCTTTGCGGCTGGGTTGCCGGGGCCGGTGAAGTCTGGCTGGCCCTTTACTTTCTGGGCGCACCGGTGAGTGCTAAAGATGCGCTTCTTTTAGAAAGTTTAATACAGGCTGTGCGTGCTTCAGCCTTTTTAATACCCGGTGCCATTGGGGTCCAAGAGGGAGGCTTGCTCGTGCTTGGTAACTTAATTGGACTTGGCCCCGGGTTGTCGTTGGCCCTTTCTTTAACAAAACGGGTACGCGAATTACTGCTTGGGATGCCCGGTCTTATTACCTGGCAGGCCTTGGAAGGAAGGCAATTGTGGTTACGATTCCTGAAGATCATCGGAAATTCACCACAAGGCAAATGAAGCTTAAAAACGTATTGATGCAGGATATTTTCTCCAAATTTCCGCCTTGCTCTGACAGCATGAACGGGTGCAATTGAATCCTGAAAAGATGTTTGCAGTATCCATATCCAGTTTTTCTGGACATTGCCGGGCGGGCATAATTTAAGGAAAGGTTGATCCATGGGGGTACCCTTTATTCAGCAATACAGGATAGCGATTTATGTAATGGGCCGGAGGCTGCTTAGAAAGCGGTTCTATCCCCTGGTTTTGATGCTGGAACCCCTGTTTCGGTGTAACCTGGCCTGTGTCGGGTGCGGGAAGATAGATTATCCGGAAGAGATCCTTGACAAACGGCTCAGCGTTAGTGCCTGTCTCTCTGCCGTGGAGGAATGTGGTGCGCCCGTGGTCTCCATTGCGGGTGGGGAGCCTTTGCTCCACGAAGATATGCCGCAGATCGTCGAGGAGATAATCAAACGCAAGAAGTTTGTCTATCTTTGCACCAACGGGCTTTTGCTTAAAAACCAGATTAATAAATATGAGACTTCGCCCTATTTTACATTTTCAGTACATCTTGACGGCAATCGCGAAAGGCACGATTTCTCAGTGTGCCGAGAAGGGGTATTTGATGTGGCTGTGGAAGGCATTCAGTACGCACTTGCACAGGGGTTCCGTGTCACAATCAATTGCACTCTTTATGAAGGTGTAACCGCTGAAGAGATGGCGGCCTTTTTCGAATTCATTTCAGGGCTGGGGGTTGAAGGAATTACCTTAACTTCCGGATTCAGCTATGAGACAGTCGCCTGTAGCGAGGTGTTTTTAAAACGTACCGTCGGCAAACAACTCTTCCGGGAGATATTTGAACTTGGCAAAGGGCGCGGGTGGAAGTTTAACCATACCTCCCTTTACCTTGATTTTCTGGCCGGCAATCAAACATACCAATGCACTCCATGGGGGAACCCTACATACAATATATTCGGATGGCAAAGGCCCTGCTACCTTTTAAATGAAGGATACGCCGGAACTTTCCGGGAACTTATGGAAGAGACCGACTGGGATGCCTATGGGCTCGGACGAAATCCCAAGTGCGCCAATTGCATGCTTCACAGCGGTTTTGAGGCCACTGCCGTTATCGAAACGTTTGACAACCCCCTGAAAGCCTTGATGGTATCGTTGCGCGGTCCGCGAACAAACGGTCCCATGGCCCGTGATCTCGCCCTGGATGAGCCAAGCTGAAACCTTAAAGGAAATATTATGAAAACAAAATTTTTATGGTTGGGGCTTTTTGCCGTCTTTATCCTGGTGCCGTTACGAGCAAGCGGGGCTGATTCGGCGAGGCAGGTGATCGAAAACCTCCACTCCACCATCATAAGTGTCATGAAGCAGGCCGATGAACTCAAATACGAAGGGAGATACAATCATCTTGAGCCGGTCATAAAGGCGAGTTACGACT
>CAZIXY010000040.1:10735-16559 GCA_964543315.1 uncultured Desulfobacteraceae bacterium
TAAGTTTATTTGCAGAATTATTGCGGGCAGATATTGGCGTGGTTTCACCGATGCGCAAAGGGATGAATTTGTCAAAGTCTTCACGCGGTTGAGCATCGCGACCTATGCCGGGCGTTTTGACGGATATTCGGGGGAGTCCTTCAAACTGGTCTCGCTAAAGGAACTCAGGCGAGGACGGCTGATGGTAAAGACACTCATGATGAAAAAGAAAAGGGAACTGGTCGAGCTAAATTATGTTCTCCACAACAGGAATAATCAATGGCTCATTATCAATGTGATTGCCGATGGCGTCAGCGATATTTCCCTCAAACGTGCAGACTATACCACCTTTCTTAAAAAAAACGGTTTTAGGGCATTGCTTGATAAGTTAGCCGAAAAGATAGATCTTGAAGCAGGATGAATTAAGATTAGCCTATTGATGTAAAAATAGGTATAAATAAATCATTTTCATGTTGCTTTCTTAAATCAAACCTGATAAAAAGAGCCAAGTTTGTTGGGAGTTTAAAAGAGAGACGCTATAAGATGAAAGCTATTCAAGATAAAGTTAATAAACCGCATTTAAAAACCCATAAGACAAATTATGCCAATTTGTCCTTATATGAAAAGCTGGAGGGATCCATTGTCGAGGCGAGGAAGGCCCTCCTCTCGCTTCAGCATCCGGACGGATACTGGTGCTTTGAATTGGAGGCGGATTGCACAATTCCGGCGGAATATATCCTGTTGACGCACTTTTTAGGCGAGATAGACGAGGAACTGGAGGCAAAGATAGCGGCGTATCTGCGTTCTCATCAGTGCGAAGACGGGGGATGGAATCTTTTTTATGGGGGAGATTCGGAGATCAGCTGCTCGGTAAAGGTCTATTATGCGCTGAAACTGGCAGGGGACGATATCGACGAACCGCACATGGTGAAGGCCAGGGATTGGATCCTTGAACACGGAGGAGCCAAGTGCGGAAATGTTTTTAGCCGTTACACACTGGCATTATTCGGTCAGATTCCCTGGCGGTGGGTCCCTTTTCTTCCGGTGGAGATAATACTCCTGCCCAGCTGGTTTCCGTTTCATTTCAACAAGGTTGCCTACTGGGCCCGCACCGTCATGATCCCTTTGACGATCCTGTACAGTCTCAAACCGTCGGCCGTAAATCCAGGGAATATTCATATCCCTGAACTTTTTACGGAGCCTCCGGACGAAAAAAAAGGCTTTTTCAAATCCCGCTCTCGCCTCAATTCCTTGTTTTTACTGTTTGACATGGTAGGCCGCTGTCTTGAGCCCCTTATTCCGGGCGGGATGCGAAGACACGCCATGAAAAGAGCAGAAGCATGGATAGTGGAACACCTTAACGGCGTGGATGGTCTGGGAGCTATCTTTCCCGCCATGGTCAATGCCCTGCAGGCCTTCTCCTGTCTGGGATATCCTAAGGATCATCCATATCGCGTGAGCGCGAAAAGGGCCATCGATAATCTTCTGGTCATTCGGGAGGAAACCGCTTACTGCCAGCCTTGTGTGTCCCCTGTCTGGGATAGTGTCTGGAGCAGTCTTGCCGTGTATGAGGCCGACAGGGGAAAGCTTTCAGAGCATACACTCAGGGTTTTGGACTGGCTCAAAGAAAGGCAGGTGCGCAACAAGGCCGGTGATTGGAGCAAGGACAGACCGGGGTTGGAAAGCGGTGGATACGCCTTTCAATTCAAAAACGAGCACTATCCGGACCTTGACGATACGTCGGTTGTGACTTACGCCATGGATCTGGCCGACCGCGAACGATATCGCGAAGAAATGAAACTCGCGTCGGAGTGGGTGCGCGGGATGCAGTCAAAAAACGGAGGGTTTGCCGCTTTTGATGTTGACAATACCTGTTATTATTTAAATGAGGTTCCCTTCGCGGATCATGGGGCACTGCTTGATCCGCCGACAAGCGATGTCAGCGCCCGCTGTGCGCTTCTCCTGTCGCTGAACTGCAACCGGGACAAGAAGCCGGCCCTTAAAAACTGCCTTGATTACCTGAGCAAAGAACAGGAACCGGACGGTTCCTGGTACGGGCGATGGGGAACGAACTACATATACGGGACATGGTCGGTTCTCGATGCCCTGGAAAAAGTGGGACACGACCCGGCCCAGCCGCATATCCAGAAGGCCGTGGCCTGGCTTAAGAAGATCCAGCATCCTGACGGAGGCTGGGGCGAAAGCTGTCAGACGTATTGGGATTCGAGTCCGGCGGAAGAAGATTGCGAGAGCACCTCGTTTCAAACCGCCTGGGCCATGCTTGGTCTCATGGCGGCAGGGGAGGTCGATTCACCTGAAGTACAAAGGGGAGCCGAATACCTTATCCGAACACAGCTGAGTAACGGGTTGTGGAAAGATAACGCCTTTACCGCTCCGGGGTTTCCCAGGGTCTTTTTTTTGAAATACCACGGATATGATAAATATTTTCCCCTGTGGGCCCTTGCGCGCTATCGAAATCTAAAATTTAGAGGATTGGATTGACATTCCCAGGAGTCGTCGCGGCACTGGAATTAGAGACCCGGGGTTTGATAAAAAGAAAGGCTGTTGAAGGAGCGATGATAAAATGCTCCGGAATCGGCCCTCTTGCCGCCCGGCTGGCTGCGGAGTCGCTGATAGATGGCGGGGCCTCCGCTTTGCTTTCATGGGGCAGCGCCGGCGGGCTTGCGTACGGTCTTAAGCCCGGCAGTCTGATTCTTCCCCAAAAAATCCTTAGTCCGGATCAAACCACGTTTACCGTTGACGCCGAGTGGCATGAACGACTCCGTGTTCGTCTGAATAATCACATCGAATTTGATACAGGACCATTATTCCAGAGTTCGTCAGTATTGAAAAGTCCTTCTGAGAAGAAGAAGCTGAACGAACAATACGGCGCCGTGGCCGCGGACATGGAGAGCGCTTCCGTGGCCCGTGTCGCCTCAATGGCACGAATTCCTTTTATTGCAATGAGGGCTATCACGGACACCGCGGATATGGTGGTCCCGAAAAGCGCTTTGGCCGCCACGGAAGCGGACGGAAGGCTGTCTCTTCTGGGTCTTTTTATTAGCCTCGCCCATCACCCCCGAGAGCTTTATTCGATGTATCGTCTTGGACGGAACTTTTTCGCCGCACGCCGGACTCTGACGACTGTTGTACGGCTCACAGACGGAGGATTTTTGGCGCCTTAGCCTTTTTTTGGCGTTTATATAACCTTTTACCATCACCTGTAGGAGCGGCTTTAGCCGCGCTTTTTAACTTGACCAAACAAAATACAGACATACTAGGCAGGACACTTTCACGATGGGTGGAGGCCGTTGTCAGGTTCGCCCCCTGGGTTGTTGTCGCCTCGTGCGTGGTCACAGGGATGCTGTTGGTCTACTCTGTTAAAAACCTGGGCATCAGTACCGATACCACGGACATGCTTTCAGAAAGCGTCCATTTTCGTCTTATTCACGAAGCCTATAAGAAGGCTTTTCCTCAGTATCACAACAGCATGCTCATCGTGATCGATGGAGACACGCCTGATATCGCGCTGGACGCCGCTGCCTCACTTGCGGAGAGGCTGAAAAGTGAGCAGGATGTCTTCCATTCGGTTTTTTTCCCGGGGGGAGAATACTTTTTTAAGAAAAACGCCCTGTTATACCTGAGCGCCTCGGAGTTGGAGGATTTTGCCGATAAAATGGCAAAAGTCCAGCCCTTCCTCGCAAAACTGGCCCGGGACAGGAGTCTCTGCGGGTTTTTTTCCATGCTCAATGAAGCCGTGAAGGCGGTCATTGAAGGGGAGGAGATTGGCTTATCATCCCTGTTTGAGCGGATAAATTCAGTGGTTCAGGCTGTATTGGATAAAAGATTCCACCGGCTGTCGTGGATGGAATTGATGCAGGGAGCACAGTCTGCTTTGCTCGAGCGACGTTCCTTTATCCTTGTCAGCCCCCGCCTGGATTACAGCAGACTCATGCCAGCGGAAGCCTCCATGAAGGCGGTCAAACAGAGTGCCAGGGAATTGACGCTGAACCGTGATAATGGAATAAGACTCCGTGTGACCGGTGACGCCGCACTTGAATATGAAGAGATGCAAAGCGTGAGCCGGGGTGCCCTGATAGCCGGCCTGCTTGCACTTGCCATGGTCTGTGTAGTCCTCTTTGTGGGTCTGGGCTCGGCACGGCTTGTCCTATGTGCCCTGCTGACCCTCGTGACGGGTCTCATCTGGACGGCGGCCTTCGCGACCGTCGCTGTGGGACACCTGAATATGATTTCAGTGGCTTTCGGAGTATTGTACATCGGTCTGGGTGTCGACTATGCTATACATTTCTCACTTCGTTACAGGGAATTGACGGCAAAGGGTACCACCTGCACGGAGTCCCTTACCCTGACCGCCGCTGATGTCGGCAGTTCGCTGGTGCTGTGCGCGTGTACTACATCCATCGCATTTTACGCGTTTATCCCCACCGTGTTCAAGGGTGTCGCTGAATTGGGCATCATCTCGGGGACCGGTATGTTTATCGGTCTGTTTGTCAATCTCACCGTGCTTCCCGCATTCCTTCGCGTGCTTCCACTTTCACGGAAATCCGTTGAGAAAAAAGCGTCGTCCGGCAGGATGTCCGGAATCCTTTTGGCGATACCGGTCCGTTATTCAGCTCAAATCCGCATAATCGCTTTGATTGCGGGACTGGGGGCGATTATTTTTATCCCGTCGGTCCAATTCGATCGCAACACGTTGAATCTGAAGGATTCGGAGAGCGAATCGGTCTCCACGTTCCTCGACCTATTGGCTCAAGGCACCAATTCACCGTGGAGCCTGAATGTGATGGCGCCGGACTGGGGTGCCGCCCGGGAATATTCCAGAAGGTTCAATTCGTTGGACGTGGTCGACAGGACTTTGATCATAGATGATTTTATTCCGGGAGACCAGGACAAGAAGCTGGCAATTATTGAAGATATCGGGTTGATTCTGGGTCCTGAGCTGGCCGCGATCGACGAAAAGAGGGTCCGTTCTGATTCTGAACGAATGGCCTCGCTCACAAAGCTCATCCATATGCTTGATCTTTTTTTAAAAAAGGAAAGTGGATCCCCTTTTTCCGCGGAGGCCAAGCGGCTGGCAGACGGCCTCAAAAAGATCAAAGCGGCGGCAACAGAGCAGGAAGGCTCTTTGCAGGGTGAATACCTGAAGAGACTTGAAGAGAGTCTTCTGGCCTCGCTGCCCGCACGATTAAAGGACCTTGAGACCTCGCTTTCGGCAGAAAAGGTTACCAAAAAAAACCTGCCTGAAGAACTGGTCAGGAGGTGGGTTTCGGAAAAGGGTTATTATCGTGTCGAGGTTTTTCCCGGGGATAACCTGAATGAAGAAGAGAAAATGCGCCTCTTTGTCAGCGAGGTTCAGAAGAGTGCTCCGGATGCTATAGGTTATCCGGTAATCATACTTGAAGCCGGTGACGCGGTGGTTCAGGCGTTTCAACAGGCGTTTCTCCTGTCCATGGTCGCCATCAGCGTCCTTTTGATTCTCCTTATGAAAAAAAAGACCGACGCCATTTTCGTTCTCCTGCTGCTGCTCTTTTCCGGAGCACTCACCGGCGCCGCGTCGGTACTGCTCGATATCCCGTTCAATTTTGCCAATGTGATCGCGCTCCCCCTGATTTTCGGAATCGGCGTTGATAACGGTATCCATATGGTCCATCGCATGCGTACGGCGCCGCCTGCAAACGGCAATCTGTTGGAAACCAGCACCTCAAAGGCGGTCCTGCTCAGCGGGCTGACCACCATCGGCGGCTTCGGCAACCTTGCACTGTCGCCTCATCCGGGCATGGCAAGTATGGGCCAGTTGCTTTCCATAGGAATTGGGATGACCCTG
>CAZIXY010000041.1:0-16196 GCA_964543315.1 uncultured Desulfobacteraceae bacterium
TACTTTACGTACTTTCTTATCATTTCTGAATCTAAGCCCACTGTGTCAACACAGTGGCCCTCGGTCCAAAAGTGATTGCCCCAATAGGGCTTTTTCTTAAGGGCATGGATTTCTATATTAAATTTGTAAATGTGCGGGGGTGGAATAGTTTGGTAGCTCCGTCTCATCCCTGTTCCTTTTCAGCCTTATAAAAACCTATCCAATACGGCACTTCCTTTCCAACTTCAGCCTTGTTGCCGATATTTAGTAGAACGTTTCCTAAATATTCCTGCAATAAATACAGTCATTGCGAGCGAAGCGAAGCAATCTCTAACACTATGGAATTTCAATAAGATTGCTTCGTCGCTACGCTCCTCGCAATGACGTGTTGTTTGCAATGTTATTTTGGAATCATACCACTAGTTTATGGATGCCACGTAGGTTACGGTAAATTAACCCCTTTAGGAGAACTTCTCTTGACACAGGCGGCCTGCCCCGTCCGGTGTGCTTTGAAGGAACCGGGGGTAAGTTTTCAAAGAGCTTCTCATATCTGGCCCTCGGAGGGATGGATTCCGGGGGTATAAGACAACGCTGACGCATGGCATCCTCCATTTTTGGGAAGGGATAGTATTTTAATTGAATTAGAACCTGTTTCCCACTTATAACTGCCTGGAAAAACTGACATTCCAAGAACTGACCCACGATTTACATGCATCCCCTTTTATTGTTGAGGAAACATAATTTTTCCCTTGACTTTCAAAATGGGGCCAAATATTATTGTGGTGAGCGCTCAGTCAGTTTAAACAAACGTGTTTCAGGCTAATCATATGTCAAAAAAAAATTCAATACTTTATGCTGCTACACTGCTCTTTTCGCACAAGGGATTTAAGGACACCCACGTTTCGGAAATTTCTGCTATGACCGGGGCTGCGGAAGGGACAATATTTTACCATTTCAAAAACAAAGAGAGGCTCTTTTTGTCCATCCTTGAAAAATTCAAACGGGACATCATTGATGAGTTTGAAAGATATCTGCAAGAAATGAATTTCGAAACCGGAATGGATATGCTGGCGGGTTCCCTCTCCCTATATCTTTCACTCGCCGAGACAATGGAAGACCGGTTCCTTCTCTTGCATCGTCATGATGCCTATGAGCTTGCGAAAGTCAATTCCGCCTGCAAGGAATATCTTGAGGCCATATATAATTGTTTCGTGAATATTTTTGAAAAAGCGATAACAATGGGCCAAAAAGATGGCTCTATAAGAGATATGCCTGCCAGAAAGACGGCATTGATAATTTTTTCTATGGTGGATGGCTTGATAAGGTTCAATACATATGACCTTTATGATGCGGGCTCACTTTATAATGAACTCATTGATGTCTGCCGAAGGGTGGTTGAAAATCAAGACATTTCAGAGCGTGGTGATGTAAATGCTGACGAGGTTTTTTCCATTCCTTGAATGGTTCAAAAATTATAGGATAAACAGCTTGAGAATTGATGCCCTTTCAGGGCTCACTGTAGCCCTGGTGCTTATCCCACAGTCCATGGCATATGCTCAATTGGCCGGACTCCCTGCTTACTATGGTTTATATGCCTCATTTTTGCCGCCCATGATTGCGGCTTTATTCGGGTCGAGCAGGCAGCTTGCCACCGGACCCGTTGCCGTAGTTTCTTTAATGACGGCGGCTTCACTTGAGCCCCTGGCCACGGCAGGAAGCGAGGGTTACATTGGTTATGCCATTATGCTCGCCCTCATGGTAGGTGTGTTCCAATTCACCTTGGGTGTCTTAAGGCTCGGTCTTGTAGTCAACTTTCTCTCCCACCCCGTGGTGAATGGTTTTACTAACGCGGCGGCCATCATCATTGCCTCGTCTCAGCTTTCAAAGATGTTCGGCGTGTATGTGGATAGTGCCGAACGCCACTATGAAACCATTATCCGGGTCATTGAGGCAGCGATTCACTATACCCATTGGCCAACATTTTTTATGGGGGCACTCGCTTTTGCCGTTATGTATGGTCTGAAATGGATCTCGCCAAGGATTCCCAATGTTCTGGTGGCGGTAGTTATTACGACTGTCCTTTCATGGACTACCGGCTTTCAACACAACGTTTCAACAAATATAACGGCAATCAAATCTCCCGAAGCGCAAAGCCTGATAAAAGAGTTCAACAAGACAGTTCGGGAGATAGAACGTCTTGGCGAACAACGGACCGAGGTCTATAGGGATATTGAGAGGGCCAACGAGGGTAACGATATTGTTGCGGTTCTTAATGAAGAACACGCCGCAAGTATCCTCACAGAAAATATCGAACGACTTAAACACAAAAGCCATTCTAATCGATCCCTCATTAGAAACCTCAAGTTTAGAAGCGTATCCGACGTTAATGGATCACTAATATTTTATTCTGAAGAAGATCTCCCCGCAGGAAGTAAGAATGACAATCGTATCTGGCGTATAAAGGTCCGCAATAATTCACTGCCGGAAGATAATATTATTATGGTGGGCGGCGGGGCCGTTGTCGGTGTTATTCCGAGGGGGCTGCCATCAATGACCATCCCGAAAATCGATCCCGGAATAATTTTGCATCTCTTCCCATATGCAGCCATCATCTCCCTGTTGGGTTTTATGGAAGCGATTTCCATTGCCAAAGCCATGGCAGGCAAGACAGGCCAGCGGCTGGATCCCAATCAGGAGCTCATCGGCCAGGGACTGGCAAACATCTGTGGCTCTGTCGGAAAGAGCTATCCGACATCCGGCTCCTTTTCCAGATCTGCGGTGAACCTTCAAGCCGGAGCGGTATCCGGCCTATCCAGCGTGTTCACCAGTCTTGCTGTCGTTATCGTGCTTATTTTTTTCACCCCGTTACTTTACCATCTGCCACAGTCTGTGCTGGCCGCAGTTATTATGATGGCTGTCATCGGCCTGGTCAATGCCTCAGGTTTTATACATGCCTGGAAGGCCCAGTGGTATGACGGGGCTATTTCCATTATCACCTTTATCTGCACACTTGGTTTTGCACCCCATCTGGACAAAGGAATCATGATCGGTGTTGTCCTATCTCTTTTGGTATTCCTTTACAAGAGCATGAGGCCGAAAATTGTCTCCCTTTCCAGGCGTGAAGATCATGCACTTCGCTGCGCAGCCACACATGGGCTGAAAGAATGCGAATACATAGCCATGGTTCGTTTCGACGGGCCGCTGTTCTTTGCCAGTTCAAGTTATCTGGAGGACAATATCATGGAACAGATACGCAAAAAGAAGAACCTGAAACATATCATCTTAGTGGCTAACGGGATTAACGATATTGATGCCTCCGGGGAAGAGACTCTGTCCTTGCTGGTAGACAGGGTAAGAAGCGCAGGTATAGATATTTCATTAAGTGGTGTGAATGAGTCCGTTATGCATGTTTTTAAACGGACTTATTTCAAGGAAAAGATCGGTGAGGACCATCTTTATCCGACAATGGAGAAGGCTATCGAGGCCATTCATGAAGAAACGCACAGGTCAGGCGGAGAAGAAATATGTCCGCTTTTGACCGTTTGCCGTCTCGCATGATCAAAAGGCAAAAATAGGGGGCTGATATGCCAATTATAAGCATTTTCAGTAGTATTTTTTGCGATGAAGAACCTGTAGTCAGGGGACTTTCCACAAAAACCGGGTTCGAGCTGGTAAGAGACTCGGATATTGTGTCTGAAGCGAGCAGAAATTCTGAGATACCGGTTAATAAAATGGAAAGGGCATTCTCTTCTAAGACCTCTGTGTTTAATAAGTTCACCCATGAAAGGGAGTGCTCCATTGCTCATTTAAAGCTGGCATTGGCGCGGATGATGTCAAAAGAAGATCTCATCATTGAGGGGTTTGTCTCTCACCTCATAC
The DNA here is from genome assembly GCA_964543315.1 of uncultured Desulfobacteraceae bacterium. GTDB lineage: Bacteria > Desulfobacterota > DSM-4660 > Desulfatiglandales > Desulfatiglandaceae > JAFDHL01. The sequence continues at coordinate 3,859 of CAZIXY010000041.1, forward strand.
CAAAAGAGATGAGCCATGTGCTCCGTATCTGCCTTATCGCGGATTTGCCATCCAGGGTTTCAAGAGCCACCAAAGAGCAGGGATTGCCCGAAAACGATGCGATAAGGCTTATCCATAAACAGGACGAGGAGCGGGCTGCGTGGGTTCATACCCTATTAAATATGAATGACCCCTGGGACGCAGCGCTTTATGACATACTCATTCCCACAGACAAAATGGGCACAGATGAAATTATCAAACTTGTCAAAAAAAAGATGGAAAATGAGGCGGTTCAGGTTACACAGCATACAAAACAGGCTGTGGAGGATTTTCTTCTCTCGGCCCGTGTCGAGGTAAGAATTGCCGAAGAAGGACATAACGTGGGCGTGAAAGCCAGGGATGGAAAAGTGATATTGACGATAAATAAACACGTTTTAATGTTGAGCCGCCTTGAGGAGGAACTCAAAAATATTGCGGCTCAAGTGCCGGGGGTAAAAACGTTAACAACAAAGGTAGGTCCGGGCTTTCATCAGGCAGACATATATCGGAAGTTTGATTTTGAAGTCCCTTCAAAGGTACTACTCGTGGATGACGAACGTGAGTTCGTACAGACGTTATCCGAACGTTTGCTCATGCGGGATATGGGCTCGGCAGTGGCCTACGATGGAGAATCCGCCCTTCAACTGATCAGAGAGGATGAACCCGATGTGATGATCCTGGATCTCAGGATGCCGGGAATTGACGGCATAGAGGTGTTAAGAAGGGTTAAGAAATCTAACCCTGGAGTTGAAGTTATTATCCTTACAGGCCATGGGTCTGATGCTGACAGGGAAATATGCATGGAATTGGGGGCATTCGCGTATCTGCAAAAGCCTGTGGATATTGATGAGTTGAGCAAGACGATCAAAAGGGCTAACGAAAAGATCCGCCGGGAAAAGGATGGAGGAAAATAGTCCCTTGATAAGGAATGGGTTTTAATAAAGGTCCTGGAGAATAACATTCAATAATTAGGTCAATTATGAGCTTATGGGATAAATTAAACATCCCCCTTGGAGAGACAAAAGAAGTCGCTCCGGGTACCTCTAGGCACCTGTTTAATTACCGCCGCATATGGAAATCTGTTGTTTTACTTACAGGAGGGGTTTCACTGATCCCGCTGATTTTCATTACATTGGTCAATTATGGGGCAATGCAGCATTCTATTGAATCGGAATTTTTTCTTCGGACTACGCGGATTGCCTCAAACACAAGGCGGGCCATATCATTTTTTCTCACGGAACGTAAAGCCGCACTTGATTTTATTGTTCATGACAATAGTTTTGAGACCCTAAATAAAAAAGAAAGACTTTCGGATATACTTAAAAGCCTGCAAAGAAGCTTTGGCGGTGGATTCGTGGATCTCGGAGTTATAGATTCATCGGGTTTCCAGAGGAATTACGTTGGCCCATACAGCCTTGAGGGAAAGGACTACAGCGACCAGAAATGGTTCAAGCAAGTAACAGAGTCAGGCGTGCATATCAGCGATGTCTTTTTGGGATTTCGAAAGGCTCCTCATTTGGTCATAGCAGTCAAAGGACTTATGCCGGACGGTTTTTTTTATGTTCTTCGAGCTGCCATAGGGATTGCCCCTTTTGAAAATCTTCTCACAAAATTAGAACTTAGCGGTATGGGGGATGCATTCATGGTCAACCATGAAGGAGTTTTGCAGACTCCGTCCCGATATCACGGTAATGTGCTCGAAAAAATAAGACTTTCTGTGCCGGAATATACACCGAAAACAGAAGTCCTGGAGGAAAAGAGCCGAGACGGCCAAGATGTACTTATCGGGTACAGGTATATTGACGAAAGCCCTTTTATCCTGATGATCGTTAAGAAAAAAGATGAGCTCATGAAACCGTGGTACAGCATGCGCTTGAAACTTATCGTGTTTCTATTGGTCAGTGTGAGCATCATCATGACGGTTATTTTGGGAACAGCCACTTACATGGTCAAGAAAATACGGATCGCTGATGAGAAGCGTGTTTTCACCCTCCATAATATCGAGTACTCTCAGAAAATGGCTACGATAGGGCGACTGGCGGCAAGTGTGGCTCACGAAATTAATAATCCGCTTGCGATCATCAATGAAAAGGCAGGTCTGATCCAGGATCTCTTTATCCTAAAGGAGAAATATGCAAAGGACCAGAAACTCCTGGGTCTTGTGAACTCAATTCTGAACTCGGTGCAAAGGGCGGGTACGATCACCAAACGGCTGTTGAGTTTTTCCCGCCATCTTGATGCCAGGATAGAGACCATTAATCTTAAGCAGACCATTCAGGAAGTGTTAAGTTTCATGGGCAAGGAGGCTGAACTCAGGCCCATTGAAATAACAGTTAAGGTGCCCGAGGACATCCCGCAGTTTGAAATCGACAGGGGAAAACTCCAGCAGATATTTCTCAATATCATCAATAATGCTTTTGCATCGATGAATGACGGAGGGCACCTGGATATTAAGGCCCAACAGGAGGACAAAAATGCTATTTCCATAACATTTACCGATGACGGTTGCGGTATTCCCAAAGAGGATATCAATCGTATATTTGAGCCATTTTTCACGACAAAGACAGGTCAGGGGGGAACCGGACTCGGGCTGTCTATCACCTATAATCTTGTTCAAGAAATTGGTGGAAAGGTGGGTGTTCAAAGCGAGTTGGATAAGGGTACAAGCTTCATTGTACACATTCCCATCAATATGGATGAAGGGAGAAATGAGTGAAAAAGATGCGAGTTTTATTAGTGGATGACGAGGAAGAACTTGTCTCTACCATGGCAGAGAGGCTAACCATGAGGGGTATTGACGCGGACTGGGTGACCAACTGTGAGGATGCCGTGGAAAAGTTGGAGACGAGGAAATACGACCTCGGCGTTCTGGATGTAAAGATACCGAGAATAAGCGGGATACAACTGGGAAAAAGACTTAAAGAAAAAGACCCGGAAATGAAGTTTATCTTTATGACCGGTCACGGATCAGATGATGATTTCAAAGCCGGGTCGGCAGAGGCAGGTCCTGGATATTATTTGGTTAAGCCGGTTGATATCGAATACCTCATTAGGAAGATGAATGAGATTCTCGAGAAGTAAGGAGGTTGCCGTGGGCTTTAGTTGGGAAATCGTTGGCAAGGGGGGATTTCAATTTTTCGGGAAAATATCCGCCTCAATTTCTCACGACATCAAAAATGTCCTGGCCGTTCTGAATGAAAATGCAGGCCTGTTGGAGGATCTTGTTCTGATGGCAGAGAAAGGAGCCTCCTTCAATCATGAACGTGTTAAATCCTTGGCCAACTCGATGAGGAAGCAGATCAAGCGCGCGGATCTGATCGCAAAAAATATGAACAGATTTGCCCACAGCGTGGATAAACCCCTAAACGATGTGGATGTATGTGAGACTTTAGAGCTTGTTGTGGCCCTATCCGGCAGGCTTGCTGATATGCGAGGTGTCAATTTAGAGCCTTTATACACTAAAGAGCGGATATGCATTAAAACAAATCATTTCCTTTTAGAAAATCTTTTATGGTGTTGCCTGGATTTTGCAATGACCTCGGTAACGGAAGGAAACACTGTGGGCATCGTAGTTGAGGAGATAGAAAAGGGCGTCCAGATTAAATTTACAAAACTCCAGGGCTTAATAACAGATGACCGGACAAATAAATTTCCCTCGGAAGAGGAGAATGATTTGATCAGGGCGCTTGAGGCCGAAACTGTAATGGATACAGGCGTTCAAACTCTTTTCCTAAAACTACCGGAGAAAATCGGCTCGTGATCTGCTTTTAAAAAAATCGAAACCATTTTCAAAGGAGTCTTAAACATGAAAACACGGGTATTATTAGTCGATGATGAGGAAGAATTTGTCCAGGCGCTATCTGAACGTCTGAAAATTCGGGACTATGATGTCGCGATCTCTCTTACGGGTGAGGATGCCATTGAAAAGATAAAAAGTTACAATTTTGATGTGGTCATCCTTGACGTTCTTATGCCCCATATGGATGGGGTCGAGGTACTAAAGAAGATTAAGAGGATAAAACCTTTAATCGAAGTGATCATGCTTACCGGACACGCTACCGTGGAGACTGCCATAGAGGGGTTGAAACTTGGAGCTAATGACTATCTTATGAAACCGTGTGAGACGGAAGATCTTGTCTTGAAGATAAACAGGGCTTATGACAAAAAGACAGAGCACGAAGAGCGTATAAGGGAAGCAAAAGTTAAAGAAATCATGTCTTCACCCAGGGCTGCCTTGAAAGAGTAAGAGATAGAATATGCAGTGAACCCTTTGCATGCTCCTCTGATCATGGCGCTGGGACATTCTAAATGTGGGTCGGTCCAAGTCGCCATAAGCGGCGTCGATGGAGTCGCGCATTGCCTGTTTGACTGAAGCCATACAGCCGGCCCTAAATAAAGCAAAAGAGCAGCCGGGCGATCTGGTCAACAATGCTGCCAGAGCTAATACAAAAATCGTTATAGTGTAAAGGGGGACATCCATAAGAAACTAAGCAACCTATATATCGCGGAGTTATTTATTTTATATAACCTGGAGGTTAAAATGGAAATAATAAGTGTAGAAGATTTGATGGTGCCCCTTGAAGAGTATGTAACTATTCACGAGGAAGCAACCCTTTATGAAGCAGTTAAGGCTTTGGAGAAAGCTCAAGAGGAGCAGGATCGAGAACGATATCATTACCTACACAGAGCAATTTTGGTATTAAACAAAAATCGGAAGGTTGTGGGAAAAATAAGCCAGATAGATGTGCTAATGGCCTTAGAGCCAAAGTATAAAGCCATGGGAGATATGAAAAACCTATCCCGTTCCGGTTTGGGTATAGAATTCATTAAAACAATGCTGGAAAAGTATGCTCTGTGTGAGTTGCCTTTTACCGATATGTGTCGAAATGCCGGTGATCGAAAAGTGAAGGATTGTATGTACGCCCCCAGCGAGGGGGAATATATTGAAGTAGATGCGTCCTTGTGCGAGGCGATCCACATGCTTGTAGTGGGTCATCATCAATCTCTGATTGTGACTAAGGAGGGTGAAATTATAGGAATATTGCGGCTGACTGATGTGTTTAAATATGCCTTCCAGACGATGGAGTCTCAAAAGCTCAAGTCAGAAAGTGCATAGTTTTACTGCTTTTTAAGGGCATAGATTTCCTTATGATTTGATGCTGTAATCATTACTTTAGCCAAAGTATACCCAAATCAACCTGAACTGTGAAGAGATTGCAGTTTTTCTATAAAAAAGTTTCTTTGTTGAAAACGTCCTCTTGTGGCTCAGCTCCATATCCTCGGACCTGTGATATCTTGCCACATCATTTATTTTGAATAATCCTTATTTGGTTATGACTACCAGATGAAATCTTTAAAATTGGTCACGTGATGACTACCCAAATAAATCATAATTGTCTGTCAGAGTCTAAATGTCCTTTGGAGATTCTTAGAATCAAATACAAGCTTTCACAGTTTATTTCTTAATTTTTTTTTGTCTCCTCATTTTTTCAGTTCATCAATCCATAAATCCAGAAGGTCAAGGCTGGTATTGTTGTCCGTTTCCGGCATATTTCCTGTCGCGAGGACGGGGACAAGCCAGTCCAGCGCAAGGCGCACATCACCGACGGTCACCACAACACCTTTGGAAGAAAGCATTTCGTCCCTGTACCTGAGGGTGGACCGGACAAGAAGGGAAAACATTTTCCGGTTGGCGTCCGTATTCATTGCCGGGTCCTGGGCCACGGTCAGGAATAATTTTTCAATGTCGCTCTTTTCCACAATTGGATCAAACCTTTCCTGTCTGAACAAGCCTGGCAAAATTTTCAAAAGACCTGTCAAACGTGGCCTCAGCGTCGTCCGGAAAACAGCACGCGGGAAGTTCCCGCATCCTTAGATGATAGACGATACATCGGCAGCAAATACCTTTTTTGTCGCAGGGTTCATAAGTGCAGTTGCATCTTTCCAGGTTTTCCTTTTGATTACATTCCATTCACAAATTTCCTTTCCAACCGGGATTTTAAAGTGATGTTGCCGAATTGTCAGAGCAATCCATGTTGTTCAGGAACTCCCTGAACCAGGGGGGATTATAAATCAGTATATAGCCGAGAAACAATGCCGTCAACGGCAAGTAAAACATAATGAGATCTATCAGGAGAATGCCGGTAGCAATGATAATGCGTTTGGTTATTTTCATGTGTAACTCCTAAGGCTGGATTTTGTCATTTTGAAAAATATATTTCAGAGATTTTAACCAACATATAACATCTAAAGGCTATCTTATCAAAATAACTTTAAAAAATGCGGAATTTTTTTCTTGACAAATACGTTCAATTATTGAACACTAGCGAAAAAAACGTTCAATAATTGAACGCTAAAATTTTCTCAGGTATTTCGAAACCAGTAATGCCTTTCATGTCAGCCTAAATGGACAAAGAAGATATCCATACCCTGAGGTTAATGGGGGAAATCGAACGTAATAACAGCCCCAGCCAGAGAGAGCTGTCCCGCAACCTGAACCTTTCCCTGGGCCTGGTTAATTCCTTTCTAAAGAGACTTGTCAACAAGGGTTATTTCAAAGTGAAGACCATGCCTCGAAACAGGGTCAAATATTTTCTGACTCCCAAAGGGCTTGCGAGAAAGAGCAAACTAACCGTTGAATATCTCCGGTACTCGGTAAACTTCTACCAGGAGATCAAGAACCTGCTGATAAACAAATTCAGGGAGATGGAAGTCGATCAGATACATTCTATTCTGTTTTTCGGGGCTGGAGAAGTTGCTGAGCTTGCTTATCTGTATCTGCAGCTGACCAATATAAAGCTGGTTGGAATCATTGACGAACGGCAGGTTGGGAATAATTTCTTTGAGTTTCAAGTGGAGAGTTTTGATCGTCTGAAGCAACGAGATTGGGATGTGGTATTACTGACACGACTTGATGACAAGGATATGGACCTGGAAGGACTGATTGAAAAGGGTGTAAGCCCCGATAGGATAGAGACTTTATGAACGATCATATTCAGAAATGGTATGCACTCCATACACGAAGCCATTTTGAGCAAAAGGTATACGAGGGTTTGCACAGTAAATCCATAAAGGGTTTTTATCCCCGTATTCAAGTTATAAGCAGGCGTAAGGACCGTCGGAAAAAGATCATGATACCCATGCTGCCGGGCTATGTTTTTGTCTGCTCTGAGCTCAAAGCCGAAGAACACCTGGAAATTCTCAAGACGGTAGGTGTGGTTCGCATGGTAAGTTTCAGAGGAAGGCCGGTTCCTGCCAGTGAAGAAGAAATATCATCTCTAATGATCCTGGACGGGACCGATCGGACGGTGCAGAACCGGGATTATATGAAGAAGGGTGATCGAGTCATGATAATGGAAGGACCGCTCAAGGGACTCACAGGCTATTACCTGCGTCACAAGACACAGTCGGAAAAGGTTGTCGTGACCGTTGAACTCTTGAAACGTTCTTTAGCGGTTGAGATTGAGGGCTGGGCCCTGGAAAAGATCTCTTAATAAAATTGCAACGCAATTTTATGAAACGCGGCTCCACCGCTTTATAATTTGCAAGTTAAATAAATTTTAGTCCAAGTGTTTCAAATACCACGCAATTTTCCTCTTTGATACTCTGTAATCGAAAGGGCGGAGCTATGCATAAAATCGCTTCGCGATTTTATGCAACGTCTCGCCTGAAGCGAGACTTCACAAGGCGGCGCATGAAAATCAGGATCGATTATCGCGAGAAGGCTTCAGGAATAATAGATCTGCTCAAACGTGAAGATATTGCTATTGAAATCGGTAAAGTGTTTTATGGGGATTACATCATCAACGAGTCAGTAACCATTGAAAGAAAAACAGCAAGAGATTTTCTTATATCCCTAATCGACGGTAGGTTGTTTCATCAACTTTCAAATCTGAAAAAGCATTGTCATAATCCGCTTCTTCTTATTGAAGGTGATCCTTACAAAACAAAACTTCATTTTGAATCAAATGCTATTCGAGGAGCACTTATATCGGCTCAGGCCATTTGGCAGATTCCAACGATATTTTCTAAATCAAAAAAGGATACCAAAGATATTTTATTGATGATTGGCAAACAGGAGGAATCATTTTTAGACGTGATTCCATTAAGAGGCGGCTATAGGCCCAAGAGATTGAAATCTAAACAACTCTATCTATTGCAGGGACTCCCAAATGTAGGGCCCATGTTGGCAAAGAGATTGCTCCTGCATTTTAAATCAGTGTCTAGAACTATGAATGCAACCCTGGAAGAGCTGATTAATGTAGAAGGAATTGGGAAAGTCTCTGCTGAGCGAATCAGGGAAGTTTTGGACAAGGAATATAAGTAGAGAGGCGAAGCCGCCTGTCTGCGTGCGGCACGCCCGCACAGGCAGGCGTTATATAAAATTGCGCAGCAATTTTATGGAGGGAAACGATGAAGGCATTGATTACTGGTGGGGCTGGTTTTATAGGTTCGCATCTGGCAGAAAGGCTTTTGGAACTTGGCAATGAAGTCTTTATCATAGACAACCTGTGGACGGGAAAACTTGCCAACATTGAACAGATACAAAACCATGAGCGTCTGCACCTGGTCGTTGATACCATCCTGAATGAATCTGTCATGAATGAACTGGTCTTTAAGATAGACCACATTTATCATCTCGCAGCTGCGGTCGGCGTGAAAAATATCATGGATCATCCTGTGGAGACACTTGATATTAATGTAAAGGGAACAGAGGTGATATTAAGGCTTGCGAACCGCTTCAAGAAAAAGGTTTTCATTACTTCCACATCTGAGATCTATGGAAGACATGTTGAGCATAATCTTTCAGAGGAAGATAACAGGGTCATGGGTTCGGTAAAGAAAAGGCGCTGGGCCTATGCATGCTCCAAGACATTAGATGAGTTTCTGGCTCTTGCCTATTTTGATGAAAAGAAGCTGCCTGTGGTGATTGGACGGTTGTTTAATACCGTGGGCCCTCGGCAGACAGGACAGTATGGAATGGTCCTTCCAACATTTGTGCAGAGTGCGCTATTAGGGAAACCCATAACCGTGTACGGAGATGGAACACAGACAAGGAGTTTTACTCATGTGAGTGATGTTGCAGGGGCGATAGCTAAACTAATGGATGAACCGACGGCGGAGGGTGACGTGTTTAACGTGGGCAATGATGCTGAAGTGACCATCAATGATTTAGCCCAGAAGGTCAAGGAAATGACCGGGAGTCGTTCAGAGATAGAGCATATCTCATATGAGAAAGCTTACGGGCCCGGGTTTGAGGATATGGAACGCAGGTGTCCGAATATTGATAAGATAAGGAAGCTTATTGGATTTGAGCCTTCTTATGATCTGGAAGCGATTATCCGGAGCGTGATCGATTATTTCAAAAAGTGAGGGAAATAGTATGAACGATTCTGTTAAAGTTGCCGTGGTGGGGGCAGGTTACTGGGGCAAGAATTTGATACGCAACTTTGATTCTCTGGGTGCTTTGGGGGCTATTTGTGACAGCAGAAAAGATGCCCTTGAAGAGTATGCAAAAACCTATCCGAATGTCAAGGCGACCGATTCCTTCCAGTCAATTCTTGAGAACACCTCATTGAAAAGCGTTGCCATAGCCGCACCGGCAGAGATGCATCACCAATTGGCAAAAGAAGCACTGTTAGCCGATAAACATGTATTTGTCGAAAAGCCCATTGCCCTTCATGAAGCAGAAGGCATTGAATTGCACAAACTTGCCTTAAAGAAAAAGAGGGTTCTTATGGTGGGGCATCTTTTGCAATATCATGGAGCCGTTGTCAAGCTGAAGCAATTGGTCTCGGATGGGGAGTTGGGAAAGATCCAGTATGTTTATTCCAACCGGTTGAATCTGGGAAAGATAAGGAGGGAAGAGAATATTCTGTGGAGTTTTGCTCCTCACGATATATCGGTTATTCTGTCCTTGACGGGCGAGTTGCCGGAACGTGTCACAAGCACTGGTGCAAGGTATCTTCACCAAAAGGTGGAAGATGTTACCTTAAGCAGTCTCTCTTTTCCATCGGGCATCAGGGCGCATATCTTTGTAAGCTGGCTTCACCCATACAAGGAGCAGCGTTTGGTGGTTGTCGGTGACAGAAAGATGGCCCTGTTTGATGATGTTGAGCCTGAAGACAAGCTGCTTCTCTTTCCGCACAGGATAGAATGGAAAGACCATGTGCCCGTCGCCAACAAAAAGGAGGCAGAAAAAATCTCGGTCGAAAAGATGGAGCCGCTCAGGGAGGAATGCCTGCATTTTTTGGATTGTGTTGCAAACAAATTGAAACCCAAGACAGATGGGGAAGAAGCCCTTAGGGTCCTCAGGGTTCTTGAGGCTTGTCAGGAGTCCCTGGAAAATCACGGAAAGTCGGTTTCAATAAAGGCCCGGACTCACGACATTTCAGGTCCTGATTTTTTTGTTCATGAAACCGCAGTTATCGACCCCGAGTGTGAGGTGGGAGGCGAGACAAAGATATGGCATTTTTCCCACATCATACGAGGAAGCAAAATCGGGAAAAACTGTAACATAGGCCAAAATGTCATGATAGGACCGGATGTCACCGTTGGGAACAGGGTGAAGATCCAAAACAATGTCTCCATATATCCCGGAGTCACCCTGGAAGACGGCGTTTTTTGCGGTCCCTCCATGGTTTTTACTAATGTGTATAATCCCCGGAGCTATATTCCGCGAAAAAACGAGCTCCGGCCCACCCTGGTCCGGGAAGGGGCTACTTTGGGCGCAAATTCAACCATCGTCTGCGGAAATAGGATAGGTCAATTCGCGTTTGTTGGAGCAGGAGCCGTGGTAACCGGGGATGTTCCCGACTTTGCCCTTGTTGCGGGGAATCCGGCCGTCATAAAGGGGTGGATGTGTCGCTGTGGAATCCGGCTTCATTTTGATGGTGATGCCGCCACATGCGATTCATGCGGTTCACGATATGTGAAAAAAGGAGATTCGGTATATACGGCTCCTTAATTTCAGGAATAAGAAAAGTATGGCCCGAATTTCAAGAAATAACCGCTATGAATTGTTGTTCAGGAGACAGGCCCATTTATGAAAAATATCCCATACAGCAGGCAAAGCATTGATGATGGGGATATTGAGTCCGTTTGTTCGGTATTGCGTTCGAATTGGTTGACCCAGGGGCCCAAAGTCGGAGAATTCGAGGAGGCCCTGGGTGAAAAATATGGTGCAAAGCATTGTATATTAGTGGCTAACGGAAGTCTGGCCCTCCAGCTCGCCTGTCTGGCTATTGACATATCCAAAGGAAAAATAGGCATCACTTCGCCCATTTCATTCATGGCTTCTGCCAACTGCATTGTATATTGTGGCGGCAGGCCTGATTTCGCAGACATAGATCCCGGGACACTTTGTATTTCTCCTGAAAAAGTCGAAGAATATTGTAAAAGAGGCCAGATTCCTGATGTCGTCATACCCGTTGATTTTGCAGGTATACCAGCCGACCTTCCACGGTTAAAAGACTTGTCGGAAAGGTACGGTTTTAAGATAATTGAAGATGCCGCCCATGCTATTGGATCAACATACCAATATAAGGGAAGGGAATATGCATGCGGATCCTGCGCCCATACCGACATTGCCGTTTTTTCTTTCCACCCCGTTAAGACTATTACCACGGGTGAGGGCGGAGCTGTCTTGACAAACGATGAGCTCCTTGCCGAGAAAATTAGACTCCTGTCAAACCATGGTATAGAAAGAGATCCATTAAAGTTCTCGAATCCGAAATCACAAATCCCAAATCCGAAGTCGCCTCCGGCCTGGTACCATGAAATGCATGCGCTGGGGTTTAACAGCAGAATAACCGATATCCAGTGCGCCTTAGGCATATCGCAGCTTAAACGAATAGATATATTTAAAGCCAGAAGACAAGAAATTGTAAGAAGATATAATCAAGCTTTCGCAGACTTGGCAGAGAACAAAATCGTTATACTTCCACCATGGCCTGAAGAGACTGATCCGTGTTTTCACCTATACACTCTCAGACTCGGTTCACATTGCACTATCGGTCGTGATGCCCTTTTTGATAAACTCAGGAAAAAGGGAATTTACAGCCAGGTTCACTATATTCCTATTTATCGACAGCCGTTTTATCAGGATTCATATTTCTTGAAAATTGAACGATTCCCTGAGGCAGAAAAGTATTTTGCTACGTGTTTGAGCCTTCCGCTGTTTCCTGATATGGATGACAAAACTTTCCATTACATTATAAAATCTCTTCGTAATTTACTCGAGTAAATCTATTTGAGTGGGGTGGCAATGTTAAACGACAAAGTGATACTAATAACTGGCGGCACCGGGTCATTCGGAAAAA
>CAZIXY010000042.1:0-16196 GCA_964543315.1 uncultured Desulfobacteraceae bacterium
ACGATCGTCTAAATCCGCAAAAGGCTATTGAACACGGATTTAGGTATTTTGCCGGATTGATGAAAAAACAGAAAGGGGATATTAGTCTGGCACTCGCTTCCTATAATGCGGGACCGCACCGCATAAAACAATATAATGGCATTCCTCCCTATGATGAGACTGTCGGCTTTAGAAACGGCGTCTTGAGATACTACAGGGATTATATGCACAAGCTTAAAAGATTCGAAGGAGACCAGAGATAAAGGTCGTTAGCGCAGGGATTTTAAGTTATTTCCTGTTTTTTTGATTGTTGTTTCGGAAATCGGAACAATAAAATTGAAGGTGTTCTTAAAACCACCAAGATAAAAGGGGAAAAACATGGATTCCAATATATTACTGCAAAGCGATTTTAAGGACATCAAACTTCTAAAGCGGGGAAAGGTAAGAGATGTCTATGAAATAAACGACCACCTGCTGATTGTGGCAAGCGATCGAATGTCTGCGTTTGATGTTGTTATGGATGACCCCATCCCTGATAAGGGCAAGATCCTGACAAGTATTTCCCTTTACTGGTTCAAGGAACTGGAAAAGGTTGTGGAGAATCACACCATAAGTAGTGATCCATCTGATTATCCTGAGTCCTGCCAGAAGTATGCGGGGCAGCTTACAGGCAGGAGTATGTTCGTCAAAAAGGCGATACCTTTACCCGTGGAATGTATTGTGAGGGGATATTTATCCGGCTCCGGCTGGCAGGAATATCTTTCAGATGGAAGCGTGTGCGGTATTGCGCTACCAAAGGGGCTTGTAGAATCAGAAAAGTTACCTGAACCGATTTTCACACCATCCACAAAGGCACAGGATGGCATGCATGACGAGAATATTTCCTTTGAAAGGGCGATTGAGATCCTCGGGAAGGCAACCGCGGAACAGGTTCGAAAGGTCAGCCTCATGATCTATGAATTCGGGAGGGAACGTGCGGCAGAGAAAGGGATCATAGTGGCTGATACGAAGTTCGAATTCGGGAAAATTGATGACCGATTGATCCTGATCGATGAGGTCCTCACACCTGATTCATCAAGATTTTGGCCTGAGGATGCTTACCGGCCCGGGGGACCTCAAAAAAGTTTTGATAAACAGTATCTGAGAGACTATCTTGTTGAGATAAAGTGGCCGAAAAAGCCGCCCCCTCCCAGGTTACCTCACGAAATTATTAATAAGACAAGGGAAAAATACCTTGAAGCCCTTGAGAGGTTAACGGGTCAAAGCCTTCCTTAACGCAGCGTCTAACCAGAGAGTATGCTCCTCAGCTGTTGAAGGAACTGAAACGGATTATGGTGATGAGGAGTCCTGCCAAATAGATAGATCATGTTATTCATAAAACCAGGGACAGTTACCCATATCCGCTGTCGGCGGATTACCTTCCGTTCATATTACTTGAGGCGCTGTGGGTTTCCGAAAAGGGTTATCTCAAAAGAATACTACTGTCAAACCACCGTGACACCAGTTATCAAAAATACAAATACGTAACTGTTGATCAGGAATCCTCTAAAAGAGAACTGATGTGAGTGAGAACATTCAAATTTGACGGTGTATTCGGCAATGATTCTTTGTACATAGTTTCTGCACTTTTTTTTGAAAAAGGCGCCGCCGGTTTTATCTTGATAAAACAGTACAAAATATTGATAAAACTTATCTAAGCATCCCTTGACAAAGCTTTTTTCGATGCTTAATGTTTCGCATATGTGATGGTAATCTCAATCTCTCTATTGAGGAGTCAATTGTGGGTAAAATAAGTGTTATTCCAGATGAAAAACCTGAAGAACAAATTGAGGATGATTCTCATCAAGAATTGGAGGTGCATTCCGACCAAAAAGGTGAAAAGGTAGATCGCGAGAAAAAGGATGTACCCATTGAGAAGATGACAAAAGCGGATCTGATTGAGAAAATAGAAGAAGTTCAAAAAAAATCAGATGAAAACTATGACCGTTTTGTCCGTTCTCAGGCTGAAAACGAGAATATGAAGAAAAGATTCCAAAAAGAGAAAAATGATCTTGTACGTTATTCCAATGAATCGCTTATAAAACAGTTACTTTCCGTAGCTGATAATTTAGAGAAGGCTATTAGCCATTCGAATGATAAAAAATCAATTCGTGCTCTCAGAGAAGGTGTTGAACTAACGCTGAAGGGGCTTATGAATACACTGGAGGGGGCAGGGCTCCAAACGGTCAAGGCGGCAGGTGAATCCTTTGATCCCAATTTTCATGAGGCAATTGCAGGTAAGGAGGACGACACTGTGAAACCGGGAACGGTTCTTCAGGAGCTTGAAAAGGGTTATCTGCTCAATCAGAGGTTAATACGACCCGCCAAGGTAATAGTAAGTAAAAGATCGGATTAGGATTTTAGCTTTCCCATATAATGAAAGCCCCCATGAGTATTGGGCAGGTGAATATACGACGGGATGGATTATATTGAAAAGCATTTGACCTAAAAGGAGCATGACAAAATAATAAAAAGAAATGTGGAGTTAAGGAGGCAAAGAGATGGGAAAAATAATAGGTATTGATCTTGGGACAACCAATTCATGTGTAGCCGTCATGGAGGCCGGTGACCCCGTTGTTATTGCCAATGCAGAAGGGAGTCGGACGACGCCTTCTATGGTAGCTGTTACTGAAGGTGGAGAAAGATTGGTCGGTCAGACAGCGAAAAGGCAAGCGGTTACTAATCCCGAAAATACCGTTTTCGCGGTAAAAAGACTTATCGGCAGGAAGTTCGACTCAGCGGAGGTTCAGAATGATGTCAAGGTTTTGCCTTATAAAATCAAAAAGGCATCAAACGCGGATGTCAGTGTGTCTATAAGGGCGAAAGATTACAGCCCCGCAGAGATTTCCGCGATGGTACTTCAGAAGATGAAAGAGACGGCCGAAGACTATCTTGGGGAGAAGATTACGGAAGCGGTGGTTACGGTTCCTGCGTATTTTAATGACAGCCAGCGACAGGCTACCAAGGATGCCGGACGTATTGCCGGTCTGAAAGTGGAAAGAATTATCAACGAACCGACAGCAGCCTCTCTTGCTTACGGACTTGATAAAAAGGGGGATAGGAAAATTGCCGTGTTTGACCTGGGGGGAGGTACTTTTGACATATCCGTCTTAGAAATAGGTGAAGGCGTTTTCGAGGTCAAGTCTACTAATGGTGATACTCATCTGGGAGGCGAGGATTTTGACCTTAGAATTGTTGATTACCTGGCGGATGAATTTAAGAAAGACCAGGGCATTGATCTCCGAAACGACAAAATGGCCTTGCAGAGACTGAAGGAAGGGGCGGAAAAGGCGAAGATTGAGTTATCCGGCTCCATGGAAACGGATGTCAATTTGCCATTTATCACTGCTGATGCCGGTGGTCCCAAGCACCTTAATATAAAGTTGAACCGTTCCAAGCTGGAAGCCTTGGTTGATGATCTGATTGAGAAGGTGGTCGGGCCGTGCAACATGGCATTGAGGGATTCAGGCATTAAGTCCGGTGATATTGATGAGGTTATCCTTGTTGGGGGGATGACCCGGATGCCCAAAGTTCAAGAAAAAGTAAAAGAAATTTTTGGTAGGGAGCCAAGTAAAGGGGTGAATCCCGACGAAGTGGTTGCCATCGGTGCCGCCATTCAGGGAGGTGTTTTAAAGGGAGATGTTAAGGATGTGCTTCTTCTGGATGTCACACCTTTGTCCCTGGGCATCGAGACCCTTGGTGGGGTTTTCACCAAACTCATTGAAAAAAACACGACCATCCCGACGAAAAAAAGCCAGATCTTTTCTACGGCTGCCGACAATCAGCCCGCCGTTGAAATTCATGTGCTACAGGGAGAGCGTGAGATGGCGGCTTACAACAAGACCTTGGGACGATTTCAGCTTGTAGGTATTCCTCCCGCCCCGAGAGGAATTCCACAGATTGAGGTCACTTTTGACATCGACGCCAACGGAATCGTTCATGTATCTGCCAAGGACATGGGAACAGGTAAGGAACAGTCAATCGAGATTACTGCATCCAGTGGTTTGAGTGAAGAGGAGATCGAAAAACTCATAAAAGACGCTGAAATGCACTCCGATGAAGACAAAAAGAAAAGGGAGCTTGTAGATGCCCGTAATATGGCGGACTCTTTGATCTATACTACTGAAAAATCTATTAAAGAAGCGGGAGAAAAGCTGGACGAGGCAACGAGAGGGGAAATCACCCAAGCCGTTGAAAACCTGAGAAAGGCCATGGAAGGGGAGGATGTCGAGGAGATAAAAAGGCTTACCGAAGAGCTGACCCAGTCTTCCCACAAGTTGGCCGAAACATTGTATGCACAGGCCAGCCAGGAGCAGGCTCAGGCAGCAGGAGGCCCCGGTCCTGAATCAACTGCCGGTGCTTCACAGGAAGAAGAGGTTGTGGACGCTGATTTTGAGGAAGTCAAAAAGTGATGAACAGATCCTTTTGCTTAAAAATGGCCGTCCCTGTTTTTTTGATAGGGATGGCCTTTTTATTTGCCGGCTGCCAGGCAGTCCTCCCTGTAAAAAAGGAGGTGCGGATAGACAGGACGGCCGTTTCTCTTCACAGGCAGGGAGACATCTATCTAAAAAACGGCCAGATCAAGGAGGCACTGGGCCTATATAAAAAACTTGTAAAAGAGTATCCTGACTACAGGGATCTGTCGGTGGTCAGATATCAGATTGCCAGATCACACTATCTTATTCATGACTATGAGCTCTCAAGGGACGAGACCCTGAAATGGCTTAAAAAATATCCGCGGCATTCATTGAAGAGGGAAGTCCTTCTACTGGCCGGGAAAAATTTTAAGTCCCTGGGTGATGATCCACGGGCCTTTGTCTTCTGGTTGAAGGCGGGAGAGGAATGCGCAGATGATCTCCGTTGCCAGGAAAAAATCAGAGAGGAGAGGGCTGCGCTTATTAAGGAAGGTAATTTTGAGGCCTTTGAAAAGCTGGCAAGATATGCCGGCCTCAGCGACTATGCCCCAAAGGCGTATAATGAAATGATTGCCATTTTTCTGGAAAACGACCAACCGGAAAAGGCCGAAAAAGTGGCCATGTGGTTGACACAATCGTCCACCGAATCGTGGGCGTTGAAGGGCAGGGAGTCCCTGGAACAAATCCGGAGAGAATCAAACGTAAGACCGGAGGTTGTGGGGTGTTTGCTTCCCTTGAGTGGGCCTTTTTCTATTTATGGACAGGAGGTCTTAAACGGGATTCAACTTGGAATGGGTACGTTCGGGGAATCGGAAAAAGGTCATGCTTTGGAACTCGTGATCAAAGATACCGAAGGTAAACCTGAAAAAGCCAGGGCCGGCCTGGAAGATTTGGTCAACAATGAAAAAGTAGTGGCTGTTATCGGCCCACTCACCAGCAGGACAGCCATGGATGCGGCCAGGGAGGCTCAGACACTGGGTGTCCCAATGATCGCATTGACCCAGAGGGAAGGGATCACCGAAGTGGGAGATATGATTTTCCGCAACTTCCTTACGCCCAAGCGAGAGGTTCGGATCCTTGTGAGAACAGCAATAAAGGAAATGGGCAAGAAGCGATTCGCTATACTGTATCCGGAAAATCCCTATGGTCGGTTTTTTATGAATCTGTTTTGGGATGCCCTGGATGAGATGGGTGGAACAGTGACTGCAGTGGAATCCTACAATCCCGATGACACCAATTTTCCCAATGAGATAAAAAAATTGACCGGGCTTTATTATCCGAGACCCGCATCTTTAATAAGAAGGCTTGAGGAGATGAGGACACCTGAGGAAGATGAGAGTACCATATTCCCCGATGAGCCAACCCCTATTATTGATTTTGACGCAATTTTCGTACCTGATATTGCCCAAAGAGTTGCAATGATTGCACCCCAGTTAGTCTACCACGATGTAACGGATGTCCAGTTGATAGGAACGAGTCTCTGGCAATCTCCCCAACTGGTTGAGTCTGCCAGTGATTATATACAGGGTGCCATATTTCCTTCAGGTTTTTTTGAAAAATCCGGAGAGCCGGGTGTTATAAATTTTGTTCAGGAATATAAGGAGAATTTTGAATCTTCCCCCGGGACCCTGGCAGCCATAGGCTTTGACACAGTCAGGCTCATAAAATACGTATTGCAAAATGAGGGCATTCACACGAGGATGGGGCTTAAAAGGGCCCTTTTTCGGTATCCGGATTTTGCGGGCGTTACAGGAATGATCTATTTCGATTACCAGGGTGAATTGGCAAAGGAACCGATTCTGCTGACTGTGTCAGGCAAAAAGACAATCCTTTTTCGTTGATGCACGATCGTTTGTGTCGTGTATCCCATTCGCATACCGCAATCATTCAGTCTTCAAACCTTTGTACAGCAAACATTAATTTTGAGGTTCAGGGCTCATAGAGCAAGGGATAGGGGCGTTCGAATCTGCATCTGTTTCTCCTTTTTTATTCCTATTGACTTTCTCACTCATATTTTTGTTTTTGAAATAACAATCCTATATCTATTCAATTAAATATGGACGAAGGACCGGGAAACAAAGGCCATTGACAAGACTTTCATAAACAGTGAATAATATATAAATTACTTCTTAGATGAGGTGCATTTGTGAACGATCTTCCTGCTATAGCAATTACCATGGGTGACCCGGCAGGCATAGGGCCGGAGATAATTGTCAAGGCCTTGAGTGACAAAGAGATTTTCAAGTTTAGCCGGCCCGTTGTTTTAGGTGATTCTCGGGTTCTTTCCTCAACCATTTCAAAGATGTGTCAGGACATATCGCTACATGAAACGACAAGTCCATCTGAAGCCGTGGCAATGCCGGGTAGAATCAATCTCCTGGCTATTTCCGATTTGAAAGGCCAAACGGAGTTCGCCGGCAAGCCCACCATTGAAGGCGGAAATGCAATGGTGGAATATGTTGTTAGAGCCGCGGATATGTGCATGAAAGGATTTGTTGGGGCCATGGTCACATGCCCCATAAGTAAAGTCCTGATGCACCGCGCAGGATACTCCTATGATGGGCATACCCAGCTGATTGCACATCTCACCGATTCCGATAGGTATGTTATGATGCTTGCAGGCGAAAAGTTGCGTGTGTCCCTGGTGACAATACACTGTGCGCTCAAAGATGTGTCGGCCATGCTGAATACCGAGATGGTCTACAAAACGATTTTCATAACCGCAGCAGCCCTCAGGGTTGACTTCGGTATTGAAAACCCATATCTGGCTGTGACAGCCCTTAACCCCCACGCCGGTGAGTCGGGTCTGTTTGGATCGGAGGAAGAAGAGATTATCAGCCCCGCAATCAGCAAGGCCAGAGAAAATGGCCTAAACGTGGTTGGGCCGGTTCCGGCAGATACCCTGTTTCATAAGGCGGCATCCGGTCAATTTGATGCCGTGGTCGCCATGTATCATGATCAGGGCCTGATTCCGTTGAAGCTTCTTCACTTTACCGATGCCGTGAATGTGACACTGGGACTTCCAATCATCAGAACATCTGTGGATCACGGGACCGCCTATGATATCGCGGGTACATGGCAGGCCGATGCCTCAAGCCTTAAAGCGGCTATCAAGATGGCCGCCATAATGGTAAGCAACAGGCAGCAAGCAGGACTAAGCCCCCAATCTGTTTCTTTCCGAAGCTTATCATTTCATTAGAATTATTCGCGAAAAGTATTCCTTGAATGAAGCCGTATACCTTCATATAATCCCATGGTCTCGTATAACTTTTTAAATGGGTGAAAGGCATACTTTTTATGCCGAACGAATACATAAGAATACGAAAGGCCAGGCAGCACAATCTCAAGGATATCTCTTTGGATATCCCGAGAAATCAACTCGTTGTCATAACCGGCTTGTCCGGCTCCGGAAAATCTTCCCTCGCATTTGATACCATCTATGCGGAAGGACAGAGGAGATATGTGGAATCCCTGTCGGCGTATGCCAGACAGTTCCTTGAACAAATGGACAAACCCGATGTGGATTCCATTGAAGGATTGTCGCCGGCCATATCTATTGAGCAGCGAACGTCGAGTAAGAATCCACGGTCTACGGTTGGGACCGCTACGGAGATTTATGATTACTTAAGGGTCCTGTTCGCCAGAATCGGACAGCCCTATTGCCCGAAATGCGATTTAAAGATCAGCTCCCAGACCACCCAGCAGATCGTGGATCAAATCATGGCGCTTGATGTTGGGTCCAGGATACAGATCCTGGCTCCGATAGTTGAGGCGCGAAAGGGTGAACATGCAAAGCTCCTTAACAGACTGAGAAAGGACGGTTTTACAAGGGTCAAGATAAACGATCAGATCAGGCTTTTGGAAGATGATATAGTTCTCGATAAAAATAAGAAACATACGATCAGTGTCGTCGTGGACCGACTCATCATTAAATCCGAGATCATGAGGCGTCTGACCGATTCAATAGAACTCACCCTTTCGCTTTCAGAAGGAAAGGCCGTCATAGATGTCATTGGAACTGAAGAAATATTCTTCAA
The DNA here is from genome assembly GCA_964543315.1 of uncultured Desulfobacteraceae bacterium. Lineage (GTDB taxonomy): Bacteria > Desulfobacterota > DSM-4660 > Desulfatiglandales > Desulfatiglandaceae > JAFDHL01. The sequence goes on from CAZIXY010000042.1 coordinate 8,471, forward strand.
CCAAAAGGCCGCATGTCCCAAATGCGGGCTCAGCATCCCGGAATTAACCCCTCAGATGTTCTCTTTCAACAATCCCCAGGGCGCGTGCGCTGCCTGCAGCGGGCTGGGGACAAAGAGGTATTTTGATCCTGATCTGATCGTACCGGACCCCGGACTTTCATTGCGGGAAGGAGCGCTGGCGCCGTGGTCGAAACGGCACTCAGTGTATTTCCAGCAGATGTTGGACTCCCTGTGCCAGCACTACCATGTAGATATTTACGCGCCCTTCAGGGAGCTGTCCAAAGAGGTACAGGAAGCCTTTCTCTACGGGTCGGGCGAGGAGGTGATCAAGTTCTATTTTGAGAGGGATGAGCGCAGATATTACTATGACCGTCCTTTTGAAGGTGTCATTCCGAGCCTGGAAAGGCGGTACCATGAGACCGATTCCTATCAGGTGAGGGAGGAGATAGAGAATTACATGAGCATAAGACCCTGTCCCGCCTGCGGAGGGGCAAGACTGAAACCAATCAGCCTGGCGGTCAGGGTGGGTAAAAAAACGATCTCCGACGTTACCGCCCTATCCGTTGAAAAGGCCTATGAATTTTTTCAGACCTTAAAGCTGAAAAAAAAGGAAAAGATAATTGCCCAAAGAGTTCTAAAAGAGATAAGGGACCGCATCGGTTTTTTGAGAAGTGTCGGACTCGATTACCTCACACTGGACCGTTCGTCGGGGACACTCTCGGGGGGAGAAGATCAGCGGATCAGGCTTGCCACGCAGATAAGCAGCGGCCTGGCCGGCGTTCTCTATGTACTTGATGAACCCAGTATCGGACTCCACCAGAGGGATAATCTCCGGCTGTTAAAGAACCTGAAACACCTGAAGGAGCTGGGCAATACAATTTTAGTGGTAGAGCATGATGCGGAAACCATTTTGGCCGCCGATCATGTGATTGATATGGGTCCGGGTGCCGGTCTGAAGGGCGGTCATTTAGTTTTCCAGGGGACACCCAAGGAACTGATTCATGATGATAACTCTCTAACGGGTCTGTATTTATCCGGCCGCCGAAAAATCCAGGTACCAAAATCAAGGAGAAAGGGTAACGGTAAATACATTGTGATTGAGGGTGCTCAAGAAAACAATTTGAAAGAAATAGGCGTCAATATACCTCTGGGCACTTTTACCTGCGTTACGGGCGTTTCAGGTTCCGGTAAGAGCAGTTTAATCAATGGTATTGTTTATGCTGCCCTGTGCCAGAAGCTTTATCGTTTTAAGGGCAGGGTCGGCCGTGTCAAATCCGTCAAGGGGGTTCACAACATTGATAAGGTGATCAATATTGATCAAAGTCCTATCGGCAGGACACCACGCTCCAATCCAGCAACCTATACAGGTGCTTTTACCCATATCCGCGAACTTTTTTCCATGCTGCCGGAATCCAGGGTAAGGGGATACAAGCCCGGGAGGTTCAGTTTTAATGTTAAAGGAGGGAGATGCGAGGCATGCAGGGGTGAGGGTATCATAAAGATAGAGATGCATTTCCTCCCGGATGTCTACGTTAAATGCGAGGCATGCGGGGGCCTTCGTTATAATCGTGATACTTTGGAGATAAGATATAAGGGGTGTAATATTGCCGATGTCCTGGATATGACCGTAAACCAGGCCTTTGCGTTCTTTGAAACCATTCCTCGCATCAAAAACAAACTCAAGACGCTTGTAGAGGTGGGGCTCGGCTATATCAAGCTCGGGCAGCCCGCTACGACACTCTCAGGCGGTGAGGCACAGAGGATTAAACTCTCCAGGGAATTGAGCAAAAGAAACACCGGAAGGACGCTTTATCTGCTTGATGAACCGACTACGGGATTGCATTTTGCAGACATCCAGAAACTCCTCGAAGTATTGAACTATCTTGTAGAGCTCAAGAATACGGTTGTGGTCATTGAGCATAACCTGGATGTGATAAAAACCGCGGATCATATTATTGATCTGGGACCGGAAGGCGGCGAAAAGGGCGGATATGTCGTGGGAACAGGAACACCTGAAAAAATTTCAGAACTTCCGGGATCTTACACGGGCCAGTACCTGAAAACCTTGTTTGCCGGCGACAATTAGAATGCATCAGAAGAGGCACAATGCAACGGCTCGCCTTTCATCGATTCCTGGCTGATTGCCCATCCCGTGTAATTGCAAACAATAACACGGGGGCTGAAAGCTTCATCCGGAAATGATTTTTTCCGGGTGAACACTAGCCCAATTTTCCAAGATGATAAACAAGGTTTTCGAATTTTACTGAAAAGTCCACATTATCAACAGGAAAATTTTCGGGTGTTCTTATGCGCGTGGGAGCGAAGTTTAGGATTGCTTTGATCCCGGAATCGATGAGTAAATTAGCAACTCGCTGCGCCTCGAAAGGCGGCGTTGAAACAATGCCGATTTCTATGCTGAGCTCCCGGACTAAATCCCTGATCTTGGCGGCCGGTTCAATTGTAAGTCCGCAGGGAAGGGTGTCCCCTATTTGATTGGGATCCGAATCAAAGACTGCTACAAACTTGTATCCCCTTATTGTGAAATTTTCGTTTTCAACAAGCGCCCTGCCGAGATTGCCCATACCCACAATACAGAGTGACCATTCCCGGTTGGTCGTCAGAATGTTTTTGATTTCCTGCAAAAGGGCCTTGACGTCATATCCGACGCCCCGGATACCGAACTCGCCGAAGTAGGCCAGATCCTTTCTTACCTGTGCCGGGCTTACTCCACAGAGTTCTGCAAGTTTTCCAGACAGGATAAGCGGGGTTCCATTTTTTTGCAGTGCTTCAAGCGGTCTTGAATACAGAGCAAGGCGTTCAATGGTAGGCTCAGGTATTTTTGGGGTTTTAACCATGAATTTCTTTCGAGACAAAAAAAAGTATTAGGGAAGGCTTGACCAAAAACTTATTGTGAATTTATGCACATAATAAGACAAAAAGGAGGGCCCACTGATATGGGCCCTCTTTCCAAGACAATTTATTATCCGAATGTTTTCACAATGGCTTCCAGCATGGGTCCAAGGTCGGGAATCTTGAAAACCATGATAAAGCAGATCAGCAGAGCATAAATACAGAGGGACTCAATCAGAGCCAGACCAATAATCATGGTGGTCATGATTTTACCACCGGCCTCAGGATTTCTGGCCGTTCCCTGGAGTGCCCCATTAATGGCATGACCCATACCCAGGCCGGTGCCAAAGGCGGCTACACCGATTCCAAAACCGCATGCGATTGCAATCCCGAAAAACGTCCACAAGCCTGCGGCTCTGGCCGCCCCATCGTCCGCAAGGGCCAACGAGGCCATTCCCAAAACAACGATTGCTGCCAAAGTGCCAATAAGACCTTTTTTCGACATATCGTCCTCCCTTCACTATACTATTATTTGGCCTTCTTCCTTTAACTTATAAATAAGAAAACAAGCTATCACGATATTATGAACTTAATGGACCTCTTCCATGGCCCCGGCAAAATAGACGATAGCCAGGAGCATAAAAACGACCGCCTGGATAAAACTTACCAGTATTCCCAAAAACAGGATAGGCAGCGGAACGAGATACAGACCCGCAAGTGCAAACAGGATACCCAAAATTTTTTCTTTACCGAAAATATTGCCGAAAAGTCGCACGCTCAAGGACATGACCCTGGCCAGATGTCCGATCAGTTCAATGACCAGCATGAGGGGGGCCAGGGCCCAGACAGGCCCAAGAAAATGCTTTATATACTTAACCCCATGAAACTTTATTCCGATAATGTGGGTCACCACAAAGGTGCATAAAGCCATGGAGAGGGTGGTGTTTATATTCGCGGTGGGCGAGAAAAAACCCGGTATAAGACCCATCAGGTTGGAGACGAGGATGTATAAAAAAATGGTCGCAATAAAGGGAAAGAATGCCTTCCCTTCCGGACCGGTAATTTCTACCATAAAGTTTTCAAGTCCCTCAATGATGACTTCAAAGACATTCTGACCTTTGCGGGGCAGTAATTGTATTCCTCTTGCGAAAATAATAGCGCTGAGGATTAAGATTATCATGACAAGCCACGAGTGAATGACATGCTGGTATTCATGTGCAAAGTGTCCAAGACCTAGGGCTACCAGGATCTCATTTAAGAAGAAGTAATGGTGCTCCATGTCTAAGGCGCCTCCGTGGAATAAGTTTTCCATGCTCTGGAAATTCCGAAACTGACGATGCTGAGGACAACAGTCGAAAGGCCGATCGCAAGACCGATAGGATCTACCCACCCATGGGTGATAAGAACATAAATGATGATCCCTAGGGCCAAAAGCCGCATGTAATATTTAAAAATAACAGCCATTTTCCCTGTCATGACCCCTTCCGGGGAAAAGGCCTTGTGGATAGTGTGCTGTAAGATATTGAAGTTGATTATGATCACCAAACCACCTAAAATAATCCCCAGAGTCAAGGAATTGCCCGTCACAAAAAAACTGACCGAAGACATCAATAAAAGGATGAGCCAGTTTCGAGTGCTCAAGTGTCTATATAACGTTTTCCAGTCCATTCGGGTTATTGAACTCAAATATTTTTACTTTTTTTATACATGAGGTGCAGATTTTTGAATGCTGCCGCGATTCCAAAACCTAAAAAGACAAAAAACAGCCACGGTGTTGTTCCAAATTTTTTGTCAAGATAATATCCTGCGAGAGCCCCTATTCCCACTGAGAGGGCCATGGACAACCCCACAGTGCTTAAAAACCCCAAGGTTTTGATGGTTTTTTTAAGGTCTTCGTCCATATTATAAAATGACTTACAGCCCCATATATATGGGAAAACCAGATCGTGTCTATCACAGGTTTTCAGACAAAGTCAATGGATTTTTGTATCAAGGGATCTGAAAACGACTGTAGCACATTCAATAGTTTTTTCAATTATTTCTTTATTATGGGCCAGAGACAAGAAAGTTGCTTCGTAAGGTGAAGGGGCAAGGTATATGCCTGATTTCAGCATGCCTTTGTAGTATTTTTTAAAGAGATTTTCATTACTGGTCTTGGCTGCCACAAAATCAGTGACAGGTGATGCTGTAAAAAAGAGGGATCCCATTGAGCCGATGTGATTGACAACTACCGGTAGGCCGGCATTTTGAGCCGCCGTCTCAAGGCCTGAAAAGAGCATGTTTCCCCGCATTTCAAGTTTTTTATAAATATCTCCCCGATTCAACATGTCCAGCGAGGCCAGGCCTGCGGCCATGGCCAAAGGATTTCCAGAAAGGGTTCCTGCCTGGTACACATTCCCTTCAGGGGCCATAACGGCCATGATTTCCTTCTTGCCTCCATAGGCTCCTACGGGTAATCCTCCGCCGATGATTTTTCCGAGGCACGTAAGGTCAGGCGTGATTCCATAGAGTTCCTGGGCTCCTCCCGGGGCGACCCTGAAACCACTGATGACTTCATCAAAGATCAGGATTGCGCCATTTTCACGGGTTTTATCCCTCAGCCCTTGTAGGAAGACCACATCAGGAACGATGACTCCCATGTTTCCGGGGATAGGTTCGACGATGACCGCGGCGATTTCCGGCCCGTATTTGCCAAAAGCTTCAGCTACGGTTTCCGGATTGTTAAAGGGTAGTGAAATTGTATGCTGTGCCAGGTCTTTCGGCACTCCGGGGCTTCCGGGTATGCCAAGTGTAGCGAGTCCGGAGCCGGCAGATACCAGCAGGCTGTCAGCATGTCCGTGATAGCATCCATCGAATTTGACGATCTTTTCCCTGCCTGTATATCCCCTGGCAAGACGAATGGCACTCATGGTGGCTTCTGTTCCCGAATTTACCATTCGCACCATTTCAATGGAGGGTACCATCTCAACGATGGTTTCCGCCATCTTAACTTCCAGTTCCGTGGGAGCACCGTAACTGGTGCCGCGGTCTGCGCTTTCCTTAATGGCTCGAATGATCTCGGGATGGGAATGGCCCAATATCACGGGCCCCCACGAGCTGACATAATCGATATATTCATTCCCATCAGCGTCCCACAGGAGGCATCCTTCCGCCTTCGTGATAAAAGGAGGGTCCATTCCGACCGCCTTTCCTGCCCTTACAGGACTGTTCACCCCTCCCGGGATATATGCCTTGGCCTTTTGAAACAAAAGCCTGGATCGTTCTCCCATTTCCTGTCTCCGATTATGGCTCGTCGTCCGGTATCCGTTCTCTCATTCTATTTTGAAAGCCCACAGCTTATTCCTACCGGACTCCCACTAAGCAAGGGCTCAAGCCGCGTTAAAAATATTCCATACTCGTCTTCCTGAATTCCTTTTTGCTGAAGAGCAGTATGTAATCCTTGATTGCCACGGAACGGGACATGCGTTCCGCGATTTGATAGCATTCATCATGGTTGCTTCCGTGGACCATGGTATAGAGATTATATTTCCATTCTTTCTGGGTTTTCCGCTGATAGCAGTGGGTTACCTCACGAAATTCAGCAAGGGTTTTTCCTGCCTCGTCTATCCTGTCATCAGGAACACACCAGGCGATCATGGCATTGGAACTGAATCCAGCCTCTTGATGGCGCAAAGTGGCCCCAAAACGTCTTAGGATGCCCCGCTTTTTTAAGTCGGCCACACGCTCAACAAATTCCCTTTCGCTCATGCCGATTTGCTTGGCCATTTCTGCAAACGGTCTGGTGCTCAGGGGAAGATCTCCCTGTATGAGGCCTATGACTTTTTTATCCAGTTGTTTTATCATGCCTTATTTTCCAAATATGGATTTTCTTGTGGGAATATAGGATAGCCTGAAGGTTGTCAAGCTGGATATTTAATAAACCGGTTTTAGGTTTTGTTTGACTTAAAGTGATTTAAAATGTAAAAAAAATAAACTAATTCAGCCAGCTTAAAGTAATAATCATGTCAATTTTCCAGAAGATCGTTGAGAAGAAAATAATAAAGGCAAAGGAAGAGGGGGCTTTTGATGATCTGCCGGGTCACGGTGAGCCCCTTTCGATTGAGGATGACAGCAATGTTCCCGAGGATCTGCGTCTGGTTCATAAGATATTGAAAAACGCGGATTGTCTGCCGCCCGAGCTCCAGCTCAGGAAGGAAATCAGGCAGATGGAAGATATGCTGGATAGCATTCCTGACGAAAAAGAAAAATACCGCCAGGTAAAGAGGATTAATTACAAAATAATGCAGTTGAACATGATGGGAAAGGGGTCTCCCCTCCTGGAGGAGACGCAGGTTTATTACGGAAAATTGGTTGACAAGTTGGGTAAGAGATGATGTTTATTTATCGCTGGCATAATCCATAATTAGGGAAGAGGAAAACCGGACCATGGACATGAAGAGGGATTATTATGAAGACATTCAGTTGCTGGACAGTAAGGTCCTGTGGTTCTGGTTCCTTATGTTGATTGCCGCACTAATAGTCTTTCCCTTTTTGGCCCCGAACTATTATATTTATATGGCCAATTATATGGCCGTCCACGTTATTGTCACTGTGGGGTTGAATATTCTTGTGGGCTACACAGGGCAGATATCCTTGGGACACGCAGGCTTTTTCGCAATCGGCGCTTACGGAAGCGTCCTTTTTATGAGTGTCCTTCATCTCCCGTTTTTTCTGGCGGTTCTGCTTGCAGCCTTTATCTCAGCATTTTTTGGATTTATTTTGGGGCTGCCCGCCTTGAGGCTTGAGGGGCCCTATCTTGCAATTGCGACATTGGGTTTCGGCATGGCCATTACGCAGGTCATCGGGCGCTGACAGGTCTTCGGGGGTAGGATGGGCC
>CAZIXY010000043.1:0-16140 GCA_964543315.1 uncultured Desulfobacteraceae bacterium
GAATTCATGATCGCCATTGGAAAGGCCGCACAAGCGAAGCATCGATTTCGAGTCGGCATGGAAGCGAGCGGCCTAGCTGTTCCCGTTCCTGATCTGCGGCTGGAGACGGCTGGATTCTACAAGGTTAGCGGTCTGAAGATACTGAAAGATGCAGGAGGTGATCCCCCTGCCGGCCCACCGTTCCATGGCGTGCCTCCTGACCTGGAAACCTATCGCAACCGAGGCCATCGGCGTCTGGACACCCGCACTTATGACGCCAGGTGCGCGACCTGTATCTGGGGCTGTCGGATGCCGGTGGAGATGATCATCGACCACTGGAATCCGTCCAGGAAACGCTACCGGTTCGAGACCTTCTGTTACGGACCGAGAAGCTGCGCTTTTTACAGGGCCGGACCGACACGCAAGGTGCCGGGGCGAAAGGGCATGTCCTACACCGAGGAAGACTGGGTCGACGAGGATGCCACCGCCCACCGGGGGCCTGATGATTGAGGATTTCTGAACTTTGCGACAATGTTTGCGGCACCTATTACCTATCCTGAGTGGGCACGATGCGGTGACGTCCCTTATTCGGGCGGGGACGTCATGGAGTCGGGATACCGGCTGGTTTTGGATACCACACCCGAAAAAGTATGGGAGACCGTTGTCCGCATCGGAGGGAGGAGAGGCTGGTATGGGGCCAAATTTCTGTGGGCCATCCGGGGCTTCATCGATCGGATCTTGGGTCGGCACGACCGGGCCCGGGGTCCTGAAAGACAGGTCTTTAGAAACGTGCGTTTCATGAGGTCTGCGAGTACGCAACGAAAGCTTCGCATGAAGGAATATCTCAGGAAATGGGTTTGAAAAGTCGCTCGATAAGGTTTCTTATCATCGAAGGAGTTATGGAAAGGTATCGCTGAGTTGTTTTTAGATCAGTTTTTTTGCATGAGAAAGGTGACGGCATTTTCAAGCCCGTCAATGGTCAGTTCAAACATGGGGAAGATCTCCCGGATAAGATTGATGGTGCGGGTGTAAGGCCATTCATCTTCCATCTTAGGGTTGAGCCAGACGGATTTCGGAAAGGTTTCAGAGATAAACCGGAGCCTCTCGTAACTGGGCTTCATGGTTCTTTCCTCAATATGGATGGAGCCGTCGGTTGCCATCAATTCGTAGGGGGCCATGCTTGCATCCCCTACAATAACAAAGCGTGTTTCGGGATCAAGACGTAACAAATCATCCACCTTGTATGGCTTTCTGAACCTGGGGGGGTCTTCCCAGAGGTTATCGTAAATCGTGTTATGAAAGAAAAAGGTCCTCAGTTCCTTAAACTGCGCGCGGCTATAGTTAAACAGGGTCTGCACAAGTTCGATATAAGGCTCCATAGACCACCCGCCATTGTCTATGGCCAGTATGACCTTCAGCCGGTCCTTAAGGCTGCGGTCAAAGACGATCTCAATTTCCCCTGCGTTTTTCATGGTCTGGTAAATCGTCTCATCTATGTTGATAACGTCCTTTGGGCCTACCGGCACCAGGTTCCGCAGTCTTTTTAAGGCTTCCCCTATCTGTGCCTGTGTCAGAGGTCCTTCCTGGGAGTAATCACGGTACCTCCTGTCCATGGCAACTTTTACCGCGGATTTGTTTCTGGAAATGCCTCCAACTCTCATTCCCCCGGGATGATAGCCCGAGTGCCCCACAGGGGAAGTCCCTCCGGTCCCTATCCATTTGCCTCCACCGTGGTGTTCCTCGGTCTGCTCTTTCAGGCGGTCAAGAAAATACTGAAGCAGTTCATCAGGGCTCAGTTTATTCAGAGATTCTTCATCAATACCAAGCGCGTCGGCAAGGCCCTTTGGATCTTTCAGCCATTCGTCCAGCATGGCCCGGGCAACCTCCGATAATTCAAACTCATCCGGCTCCTTCAGCTCAGCTCCCTCAAAGTGGTGTGCAAATGCCTGATCGTAAAGATCGAAGTATCTCTCGCTTTTGACCAGAATTGAGCGAGCAGCCGTATAGAAATCATCCAGGGAGGTAATGAGGCCCATGCTCAATGCCTTTTGGAGCCGCAGGAATGAAGTTGGGGATACGGGGATACCTACTTGTCTCAATAAATAGAAGAAGTTGGTAAACATGATATTTTCGCTTTGCTCTTTACAGCCTCATACGTGAGACGGAATTCTGGGCAATGGCATAATCAGGGCTTTTTTTGAACAGGACCCCGAGGTAAGGGATATCGCCCTTGACCAATTTTTTGACCTTGAAATCGGAATCCGCCTTCAGGGCCCGGATCCAGTTGATAAGCTCTCTGGTAGCAGGTTTCTTCTCAACGCCTCTCAAATCCCTCATGCGGTAAAAGGCTTTGACCGTGTGATCGAGCAGGTCATCGCTGATATCGGGGAAATGAACCCGGACAATGGTTCTCATCATGTCGGGCTCCGGAAAGGCAATGTGATGGAAGTTACAGCGACCCAAAAAAGGATCCGAGAGATCTTTCTTGGCATTTGAAGTAATGACAATTACAGGCCTGTATTTGGCTTTGATGGTCTTGTCTATCTCAATTATGTCGAATTCCATCTGGTCAAGCACGTCCAGCATGTCATCCTGGAAATCAGTATCTGCCTTGTCGATTTCATCTATCAGGAGGACAACGCGTTCTTCAGCCACAAATGATTGTCCGATTTTGCCCATCTTAATGTAATCTTCGATATTACTCACATCCCTCGTGGAATCACCAAAACGGCTGTCATTCAACCTGGTGAGGGTATCGTACTGGTAGAGGGTTTCGACAAGCTTCATGCTCGATTTGACGTTCAGGACAATAAGCCTCATATTGAGTGCTTCTGCAATGGCATGTGCCAGCATGGTCTTTCCCGTGCCGGGTTCTCCTTTAAGCAGCAGGGGCATTTCAACGGCCATGGAGATGTTGACGATTTTGGCTAATTCCTCGTCCAGGACATACTTGGAGGCTCCTGTAAAAGCTTTATTCTGAATGTTTTGGGACATATGTTATAGCTCCTTCAATAAAACGAGTTTTTTGATCATAAACGGTCAATGACAATTTTTGTATTGTTTTTAAATCAATTTAATAATCTAATCACTTTTTTGAGTTGGTCAACATAAATTATTGAAACACGTCTGTCAAACGAATCTGTTATGCACGGTTTTTTTGCGGTAGCCGTCTGTATCGCTGATATTGATGCCTGATAAGCGTCAAATCCAACCTGAATGCCAAAAGGCTTCTCGGTAAAGGAGCCTGAAGATGAATATGGAGGAAGAACCATGCCCTTAGCCTTTGATTCTCTCAGTCACGGCACAATAGCCTTCGGCTTTTTCAATATTGAATCTGATATGCTTCTTTTGGAGCGGTATTTCATTTTTGCCATCGAATTCTGCCAATATATTTCAGAAATCGCTGAAATATATGGAAAGCACGACTACAAAACCGAATGGAGAGTTTATTACATTAAAGATCCAGAAGACATCGGGGATCTTATGGGGGCCATTCACGGGGTCAAATATGCAGGTTTTATAGGTGAACTATACCTTAAGTTCCCTTTTCCGAAGAGAACGGAGGATTTCAAGCAGAATCCGGAGGGTTTCAAGAACAGGGCAGTTGTGGAGAAGGTCATAGAAAAATACGCGGAGGAAAGGCATATCCCCTTCATTATAACGGAAAAGGCACAAGAGGTCAGCGTCGGCGGCTACAGGTTTACGCGGAATTCATTTCAAGAGCTGATCAAGTACGTCTGGAGGGGTGGTTACCCGCGCTGGAAAGATGAGGTAAGGCCTGATTACGTGTCATATATGAAAAACAGAATAGCCCAGGGCAGTCATGGCCTGCTCGAAGGTATTAATTTTGAGGAAGGGCCGTCCCCCGGTGTTAACCATTAATTATTCTCTGTAAGCTCATCAATGGTGTCTAAAAGGGTCTTGATTTCGAAAGGCTTAGGAATGGTGGAATCAAATTCATCTTCATCCAAAAGCCAGGGGGTTCCGGAGATAGCAATAATGGGAGTGTGTGGTCTATCTGAGTTTCGAATGTGTCGAGCAACAGCGTGTCCGTCAAGGCCGGGCATAAGGATGTCCGTTATGACCACATCAAATAATCCTTGCTCAAATATTTGGAGCCCCTCATGTCCTCCAGCGGCAGTTTCCACATTGAATCCAGAGAGCGTTAACAATTCTTGAAGCATTTGCGATACCTGCTGTTCATCGTCAATAACAAGGACATTGCACATTGCTGATCTCCCGTTGTGAAAAATTCTGTTTGAGGGCGGAGTGGCTTTCTTTCGCATTTTTTTAGTTTGTCCCCTACACTATTTTTGGGGCAATGTCAACCAAATATTGTATAAATTGTTGATATGAATACTACATATGGTGTTGTGATAGTCAGAGAGTAAAAGCACAATAACGCATGGCCCTGCACAAAATTCCCGGAATCGCTCAGGAAATTCGGAATCAAACCGGCTTCTATTTTTAGAGGAATTTTGGAAGGGCTGTCAAAGGTGAATAAGGGGGATTTTAGTTTTTCCGCATCCGCTTTTTTGACACAGGCTAACCCTCGGAATATATTTTGCGATGGCCTTTCCGGTTGGCAACTTATTGTTTTTGCTGGAAATATTCAGTATGTTGATAAGCCAATGAATTCAACGACTTCCGTTAATTTGGTATGATGTGGACAAATTTATCAACAATAGAAATCTCAAAATATCTTCCATTTTTATTGTTTTTTTTGCGATTTTTATTTTTTGGCTTTATGGGGGGCTTCTATCGCCGTCGTCCTCGACTTTTATAACATTGGGGTTTATATTGAAGACATGATAATTTTTTCGGCCGGCGGAGAATAAAAGGTCTTTTAATGACAAATGAATGACGTGAAAAAAACAATAGAAAAGATAAGACATACGATTTCCAAATATAATATGATTGCTCCCGGCGATCTCGTGGTCGTTGCCGTATCGGGTGGTCCCGATTCAGTCTGTCTGCTTGATAGTCTTTGCAGGCTAAAGGAAGAAATTGGAATCGGAATTGTGGTAGCCCATTTTGATCACGGGCTCAGACCGGATCAGGACGAATATGAAACCCGGTTCGTGGAACACATGGCCATGTCCTTTAATGTTCCTTTTGAGACAAAAAAGGCAGATGCGGATATTTTTACAGAAAAGGGTTCTATTGAGGAAAAGGCCAGGAATGCAAGGTATCAATTCCTCTTGCAAGTGAAACAGAAAATCTCCGCCCAGAAAATCGCCGTTGGACACAACCTTAACGATCAGGCGGAGACCGTGCTTATGAGGCTTCTGCGTGGAAGCGGTCCCTCCGGCCTGGCGGGGATACCGCCGAGCAGGGATGATAAAATTGTGAGGCCGTTGATTGAAGTTGCCCGTGCTGAGATTGAGTCCTACCTTTCACAAAGAGGACTCAACCATGTGACGGACGCTTCAAATCTGAAAACAAGCTATTTAAGGAACAGGATCCGTATGGAGCTCCTCCCCGAGCTGAGAAAATATCAACCGCGGATTGTGGAATTGTTAGGTCAGACGGCTGAGATAATGAGGAGCGACGAAAAGTGGCTGGTGTCGAATGCAAGGACATGGATAGAAGAACATTCAAAAGCAGACGGGGGTAAAATCTTTATTCCCGTTCCAGATTTCACAAGGCTTCCCGACGCATTGAAGAACAACGTCATCAGGGTGGCATTGAGTATGGCATGCGGGAGTCTTAGGAGATTAAATTTGAAGCATATTGATGCGGTCAAACATATTGCAATGGGCAAGAGGCCGCAGTCCCGGCTTGATTTGCCCAATGATCTGTTTGTTCGAAGAGTTTACGATAGACTTGAGTTCAGCAAGACGAAAAGCACACAGATAGCTGATTTTATGCATTTTATTGAGGGGCAGGGCATCCATGAGCTTGAGAACTTGAGATACATGGTTTCGGTTAAGGAGCTGAAAAACAATGAACTGCCGGACATGAAGGGTTCACCGCGGACGGCTTTCCTTGATGCGGATCTCATCAACTATCCTCTTGTGATCAGAAATTTTCGGAAAGGAGACAGCTTTATCCCATATGGTATGGGTGGACACAAAAAGCTCAAGGATTTTTTCATGGACCTCAAAATTCCCTCTGAGGAAAGGGCGCGCATCCCGATTATGACCTATAAAGATAACATAGTCTGGGTCTGCGGCCTGAGGCTTGATGATCGTTTTAAGGTAAGACCTGACACGAGAAGGGTTTTGAAGATCACATTCGATGGCACTATATCACGGTCTTAAGAAGGTGGGAGCTAATCCTTTTCCAGGATGTCTTTTATTTTCGGCTTATATGGAGGTCCGACAATTCCTTTTTCGGTAATGATGGCCGACACGTATCTGGCGGGGGTTATGTCAAAGGCGGGATTAAGGACATGAACACCCCTTGGCCCGATTTCAAGTTTGCCGAACCGACGTATTTCTTCGGGCCCCCTTTCTTCCACGGGGATCATCTCGCCGTTCTTAATGGTTGGATCTATGGTGGAAACGGGAGCGGCCACGTAAAAAGGTATTTTGTTAGTTTTGGCCAACACCGCAACCTGGTAAGTGCCGATCTTGTTGGCCACATCTCCGTTTGATGCGATTCTGTCAGCACCCGTAATAACCAAATCAATCATTTTCAGTCGCATCAACGATCCCGCGGCGTTATCCGCGATTACCGATACCGGTATACCATCTTCCATCAATTCAAAGGCCGTTAGCCGGAGACCCTGAAGCCATGGCCTGGTTTCGTCGGCAACGACCCTTATTTTTTTTCCTTTTTCACTTGCCGCACGTATCACACCTAATGCAGTCCCATAACCTCCTGTGGCTAATGAACCTGCATTGCAGTGGGTCAAAATAGTTGCGCCGTCCGGAACAAGTTTCTGTCCGTTTTTACCCATTTTCCGGTTGATCTCAATATCCTCCGCCAGGATTTTTTCAGATTCTTTTTTTAGAGCCGCTTTAATTTCTGCAACTGAGCTGCCTGACATGTTTTCCGCTAGTTTTTTCATCCTTTCAACGGCCCATCTCAAGTTTGCTGCCGTGGGTCTGGCACGGACCATCTCCTCTGAGATCTTCATAAATTTTTCTATGAAGGTCTCGTAGGATTTTGTCCTTATGGAGCCGGCGCCCATTGCCACACCCATTGCAGCTGCAACTCCGATGGCGGGCGCACCGCGAATGACCATTCTCTGGATTCCCTTTATGACGTCTTTGTGTCCCCGGCACGTAAACCAGTCAAGTCTTGATGGAATTTTCCGCTGGTCAATCATACGCACAAATTTGCCATGCCATTCAATTGTGGGAATCATGTCATAACCTCGGTAACCATTTGAATGACCTCATATATTACAATGCTGCCGTAAGCAAGGTGTTCCATTTATTCAGATATCTGGGCGTTAGGCGCACGGCGCACGGATAAAGGCTATTATCCCTCAGGTATCGGGCTCCGGACATTATTCGGAAATTTCCTTTTTAGGAACTCGTTGACAGATTCTTTCAAAGAATTCTTGGGACACAACATTAGTCGATTCTTTCCACCCAACCGTAAGGATCGGGTTTTGTCCCGTATTGGACAGCAACAATTTCGTCGTAAAGTTTTTGGGAAAGCTCACCCATTTTTCCTCCGGCCACGATATGGTCCACTCCCTTGTAGGTAATCTGTCCCACTGGTGATATTACTGCTGCTGTTCCCGTGCCGAATGCTTCCTTGAGATTTCCATTTTTGGATGCCTCGATAACTTCGTCGATTGCGAGAGACCGCTCGGAAAACTTCATTCCCCAGTTCTTCACGATCTGAATGACCGAATCCCTTGTTACCCCCGGCAGGATGGTGCCTTTAAGGGGGGCTGTTATCACTTCGTCTCCGATATAGAAAAACATGTTCATGGTCCCAACTTCCTCGATATATTTCCGTTCCGTGGCATCCAGCCAGAGGACCTGTGTGAAGCCCTTTTCCTTGGCCTCCTCTGCTGCGAGCAGGCTCGTAGCGTAGTTTCCAGCTGCCTTGGCCTCGCCTGTACCGCCGGGCGCGGCACGGATATATTTGTCTTCCACATATATTTTAACTGGATTCAGACCTTCCTTATAGTAAGCACCTACCGGGCCGATAATTATGAAAAAGAGATACGTCCTGGAAGGACGAACGCCCAGATGCGGTTCAATGGCAAGCATGGTAGGCCTGATATAAAGAGATGTGCCCTCGCTTTTGGGTATCCACTCCTTGTCAAGCAGAATGAGCTTTTTCATTCCTTCCATGACCGACTCGATATCAACTTCCGGCATACAGAGCCTTGCAGCCGAACGATTGAACCTTCTGAAATTTTCTTCGGCCCTGAAGAGATGAACGCCCCCATCCATTGTACGATATGCCTTCAGACCTTCAAATATCTCCTGCCCATAATGTATTCCCATGGCGGCTGGATCGATTGAGATGTTACCATAGGGTTCAATACGGGCGTTAAACCAGCCTTTTTCAGACTCAAAGTCCATCAAAAAAATATGGTCTGAAAATATATCCCCGAATCCAATTTTGGATTCATCGGACGGTTTGGGTTTTAGCTGAGCGGAGCCGGCCCGGGTTATCTGGATTTTCATGATTTCCTCCTTTTCTCCGATATCATAAAATTGTCCTTTCCATAGCATATGTGTGCCATAAAGTTCAACTTGTTATAAATGAAAGCAAAACAGGATGAGGTCTCGGGGTTTCGAATGGGGCAGGATCAGATGAAAAACAAATGGAGCACCTTTATATAGTGATCAGCTCATATTCACGTCTACCCAAGCCAATTTTTTCTCCATACTCCAATTGAATGGACCAGTCAATTTTGGGATAGAGGTTTGTGAATTTATCTTCCCCAGACGGACTGTTTGCCTCGAGGTTTGAGCCTTCCAGGGCCTGCTGCTGATTGACCATGTCAACCGAGGCCTGATCAATGGCCACGGGATCTTTGGATACTAAAATGCCGATATCCCTGGCTATAGGGGCGTCGTTGTGACCATAACAGTCACAAGCGGGTGAAATGTTGGTTAAAAAGTTCATGAACAAAACCTTTTCCCGTTTTTCTTTCAGCACGGCAAAGGCGTATTCAACCATCTTTTTTTGGAATAGGGGCACATCCGCACTCCATTGAACATCAATGGCACTATTGGGACAGATAAGGATGCATTCCCCACATCCTACACACTTTTGCGGATCAATTTTTGCCTTATCCTCGGTTAGGGTGATTGCATTTTGTGCACAGTGATCAGCGCAATCCCCACATCCAACACATTTTTTGGCCTTGACCTTTGGGCAAAGATCGGAGTGCTGCTCCAGTTTCCCTTTCCTGGCCGCACACCCCATCCCCACATTTTTTATTGTGCCCCCGAATCCTGACAATTCGTGTCCTTTGAAATGGGCCACGCTGAGCAAGGCATCCGATTCAACAATCTCTTTCCCCAAATATGCTGTTTTTATATTTTCCTGGTCGATTTTTACCCTTGAAAAGGAAGCGCCCCTGAGCCCGTCTGCAATGATAATCGGAGCATTGACTACTGAGTAGGAGAATCCGTTCTCTACGGCCGTGCCAAAATGGGAGATGCTGTTGCCCCTGGTCCCGGCGTAAAGGGTGTTGGTATCTGTCAGAAAAGGTGAAGCCCCCAATTCTTTAATCCGCTCTGCGATCTTCCGTAGAAAGACCGGTCGGATAAACGCCGTATTTCCCTTTTCACCGAAATGGAGTTTGATTGCGACGAGGCTTCGAGGCGAGATAATGTCTTGTAAGCCACCCGCATCCAGAAGTCTTACCATTTTGGAAAGGAGGTTCTCCCTTGCCGATGACCTGAGATCTGAAAAATAGACATTGCTGGCATCCATAAATTCAATCCCCTAAAAAGTTGAAGATAAATATGTGATCCGTTAAGAACCACGAAAGCAAAAGACGGTCCATTCGTGCAATTTATGCATGAACACGGATAATAAATAAACGTTTTGAAAACATCAGTTTTGTGTAATACTATAAGTCCATACTGATTTCTGTGCTGATTCTAAAGGGCTAACAGGCTACGCGTATTGCATTTTTAACAGCCTGTAATTTCAGTCGGAATAAGGCATAACACATAGAATAGACAGGAACCGGACAATATGGATAGCACGTGATGTTATGCATCCTCAGGTTTTCTGTCAAGGCAGTTGTTTCAGATAAGACTGTTTTGAGGTCTCATATTTTTCATTGACAAATAAATTGGTGTTGGATTAATAATTGTTTTTACGATTAAGGTTGTAAAGATAAATTTTTTCAAGTTTTTTCCTGGAGATGGCAGTAAGAGATTGAGCGTGTAATGGGTGGCTGCCATGAGGCGGGATTTTATTCAGGTAAGGACTGCACAATTACAATCAAAAAAGAAAAAGATGGCGTAATGAAGAAAAAGGCCTTGCATATAGGTTTTTCTATAATTGTCATTATTTCCCTTTTTTTGCCGGCGGAATATATTTTTGCCCAGGAAGCAAAGGAAATCTTAAGCATTGAGGCCTACGACATGCTTAATACTCTTCCTAACACCTACCTTATTGATGTCAGGACAAGAGCAGAGTATCAGTTTGTAGGACATCCTATCAATGCTCACCTTTTTCCATACATGTTTATGTCAGATGAGTTTGGTAAAAAGGATGACAAGTGCGGTTACCGTTACGATATCAAAAACAAATCGTTTGTTGAAGAAATAGGGAAATTGTTTGAAAAGGAAGACAATTTGCTCATTATTTGCAGTGATGGACTGAGAAGCGAACCTGCCGCCCAGGATCTTATTAGTAATGGATTTAAGAACGTATTTAATGTAAGGGATGGTTTTGAAGGGCCTTTTTTTCCCTTGTTTAAGGACAGTAACAGGAACAAGTTCTATCGTCAGCTTGCGAAAAGGAACAAGATATACGGTTATAATCATAGAAGGCACTACGGATGGCAGTGGTGGGGTCTTCCCTGGACCTACCATATGGACCCTAAATTTGTCTATCCTCCTGACTTGAGGCCTTCTAAGAAGTAGTAAAATTAATCGTGGGGTACCAAGAATATATTAAATTTTCATATTTTTCCTCTATCAATTCCACCTGGCTATTCTCAGATCACCGGATTCAGCGGTTTTCCCGCAATGTTTTTTCCCTCAGGGTTTCCTTTTTTTTCGATATGCCGTTAAGTTGACAAAAAGAGAGGGCAGTATTAAATATAATATTAATTTTCGGCTGAAAGGAGATGAGGTATGGCTGACGTATTAAATGTAACCGATGAAACGTTCGACGAGGAAATACTTAATTCCGAAATTCCAGCCATGGTGGATTTTTGGGCGGAATGGTGCGGTCCCTGCAAAATGGTGTCGCCTGTTGTTGAGGAGCTGGCGCGGGAGTATAAAGGCAGGATAAAAATTGCTTCCATGGATGTGGACGGAAACCGCCAGACTCCCGGAAGATTCGGCATAAGGAATATCCCCACGCTTATTCTTTTTAAAGGAGGGGAGGTGGCTCAGACGATAATAGGTGCTTATCCAAAGAGTTATATTGATGAAGAAATAAAAAAGCTTTTGTAAGACCGATCAACAAAAACCCCGTTCCCGAGAACAGGAAGAAAGTGCGGGATTTCTGTTTATTATAGTTCAGGGGGATGCTTTGGAAGATTTGATAATTATAGGAGCCGGGCCCGCCGGCCTTACTGCCGGTCTTTATGCTGCCAGGGCTCGCCTTAAAACCATAATCATGGAAAGATTCTCACCCGGAGGCCAGATTTTGACCACAGACTGGGTGGAGAACTATCCGGGTTTTCCTGATGGGATATCAGGTTTTGAGCTGGTGGACAGGATGAAACGCCAGAGCGAAAAATTTGGTGTGGAGATCCGGAACCAAGAAGTGCTTGGACTGGAACTTACCCCTGAAAAGAAAACATTGGTGACCGACAAGGGACACCTGGAAACCAAAAGCCTCGTCCTGGCAATCGGTGCGACCCCGCAGAAGTTGGGAATAGCCGGTGAAGATCTTCTGACGGGTAAGGGGGTTTCCTACTGCGCCACATGTGACGGACCTTTTTACAGAGATCAAGAGGTCGCCGTCATTGGGGGTGGCGATACGGCCGTGGAGGAAGCCCTTTTTTTGACCCGGTATGCCGGCAAGGTCTATCTTATACATCGGCGAGATGAACTGAGAGCCACGAAATTGCTTCGGGAGCGGGCATTTGCCGAAGAAAAGATAGAGCCGGTTTGGGACACTATCCCGACGCGTATTGTAGGGGAGGCCGGATTAGAGGGGATTGATCTGAAGAATGTGAAGACCGGCCAAGAGTCACGTCTTTCGGTTCAGGGTGTTTTCATCTTCATAGGCTACAAGCCCAACAGTGAACTGGTTGATGGGAAACTTGAGCTGGATAATCTCGGCTTTGTGGTTACGAATAATGACATGGAGACCTCTGTCGCCGGAGTGTTTGCTGCCGGAGACATCCGATCAAAGGCTCTCCGCCAGGTATCAACGGCAGTTGGTGAAGGGGCGACAGCGGCATTTGCTGCTGAAAAGTATATTGAAGAATTGATGCACAGCGGGTCCGAGTGAAATAATTGATGAATTTCGGCAAGCAGGCAGAGAGAAGAGTGTTGTGGGTGTTCCGCTGCGGGCCGATGGATATCTTGCAAGAAAGGCATAGAAGCTTGTCATGCGGAAATCAGGAAATATCTTGAAGTGTTTTTTTGTGGTGGTCTTTTTAATGGCCTCAATTTACGGGTGTGCGCTCTATGATCAATTTTTTGCAGATGAGCCGGAAAAATCCGCCTCTGAACTTATGAGCGAGGGCACGAATTTGCTTGAAAAGGGACGATATGAGGATGCGACTAAGGCCTTTCAGAAACTGAAGGACAGGTACCCTTACAGCGAATTCGCTGTTGAGGCAGAGCTCAAGATGGCCGATGCCCTTTATATGGATAAGGTTTATGATGAAGCCTATCAGGCCTACAATGATTTTGAAAGGCTGCACCCTAAAAACCCGAAGATCCCGTATGTGGTTTTCCAGAAGGGCATGTGCCATTTCAGCCAGGTGAGCACTATTGATAGAGCGCAAACCCACGCATTATTGGCTAAGGATGAATTCGAGCGTTTGGTTAAAAAATTTCCCAGGAGTGAATATGCCGACAATGCACGCAGGAAAATACGCGAGTGTTATATAAATCTGGCGGAATATGAATTATATGTAGGCCATTATTACTTTAAGAGGAAAAAATATCGAGCAGCCATGGAGCGGTATCGTTATATTATCGAAAACTATCCGGATTTTGGCCAATATCATGAAGCCCTTGAGTACTTGGCCAAATCCAAGGAAAGGCTGCCGGCAGAGGAGGCACGGCAAGAGGAGTTAAAAGAGAAAAAAAAGTCTTTGTGGTTCAGGCTAACCCATCCTTTTGATTAGGTCGTCAATGGCTTCAAGCGCCTCTTCCAGTTTCTCCGGCTTATTCCC
The DNA here is from genome assembly GCA_964543315.1 of uncultured Desulfobacteraceae bacterium. Lineage (GTDB taxonomy): Bacteria > Desulfobacterota > DSM-4660 > Desulfatiglandales > Desulfatiglandaceae > JAFDHL01. The sequence goes on from CAZIXY010000043.1 coordinate 13,448, forward strand.
CCCACCCTGAGCCATGTCCGGACGTCCGCCGCCCTTGCCCCCTACGATACCTGACAATTGCTTTACAATGTCCCCCGCCCTGAATCGATTAACCAGATCCTTTGTGACAGTGCAGGTGAGCATGGCCTTGCCTTCCTGTTTTGATCCTAAAAGGATAATCCCCGATCCGAGTTTGTCTTTTACCCTGTCCGCTGATTCGCGGAGGTCTTTTGGTGAATCGGCTTGCAGTTTTCGAGATATGATTTTAACGCCATCTATTTCTCTCACTCCCGAAAGGAGATCCTCAGATTTCTTTGAAAGGAGTCTCCCTTTTAGAGACTCGATCTCCCTATCCTTTCCCTTATTTTCTTTCAGGAGCTGCTCAAGGCGTTTTCTCAGCCTGTCGGGGGATGTTTTTAAGAGCGATGCCGCAAACCTAAGCTCTTGACTTTGCTGCTGGTCATATTGGAGGGCTGCTTTACCGGTTAAGGCCTCTATGCGTCTGACATTTGCGCCGACCGCGCTTTCGGAAACGATACGAAAAAGACCAATATCTCCTGTACGCTCCGTATGCGTCCCGCCGCATAACTCCATGCTGACTCCATCCCCTATTTGGACAAGCCTGACCGTCTCGCCATATCTTTCTTCAAAAATGGCCATTGCCCCTGTTTTGAATGCCTCTTGCTTGGTCATCTCGTCCGTGTGAAGCGGAAGGTTGTCACGGATCCGGCTGTTAACGAGTTGTTCTATCTCCACAAGCTTTTCGGGGACCACCCTTGTAAAATGGCTGAAATCAAATCGAAGCCTGTCCGGAGAAACCATTGATCCCGCCTGTTTTACGTGGTCGCCCAGAAGATCCCGAAGTGCTGCATGAAGAAGGTGAGTGGCAGAGTGATTGAGTGCAGTGGCCTTCCTTGTTTCCTCATCTACGTTCGCTTCTACATCATCACCGACAGAAAGACTCCCTGCTTCCAGTTGACCCTTGTGAACAATAAGGTTTTGACCATATTTAAGGGTGTCTGTAACTCGAAATTTCATTTCGCCTTTAGTTATCCAGCCGGTATCTCCAACCTGCCCCCCGGCCTTTCCGTAGAACGGCGTTTGGTCCAACACAACCTCTGCCGGAGTGAGCGCATCAATCGAACGGGTTTCTTTACCCTCCACAAAAATTGCTTCTATGTTCGCCTTTGCAAAAAGCTCCTCGTATCCCAAAAAACGGCTCTTGATGTCACGTGCCAGGAGATCCCGAAAGCCTTCGGGGATTTCTTCTTCGCCGCTTCCCTTCCATGATTCCTGAGATATGGATCTTTGTCTGGCCATGGCTTCGTCAAATCCGGCCAGGTCCACGTGCAGGTTTTCATCGCGCGCAACGTCTTCAACGATATCAACGGATAAACCATAAGTGTCATAAAGCTTGAAGGCTACCTCGCCGGGGATAGTGTCCAGGCCTTTGGTCTTCAAGGCTTCGATTTCTTCACTGAGCACTTTCATGCTGTAGTGCAATGTATCGGCAAATCTCTTTTCTTCATTATTCACAACACCTTCAATGAGGCCCTTTGAACGGAGAAGTTCCTCGTAGTCCGGGCCCATCATTTCAATGACCCTGCTGCAAATGGAATGGAGAAATGAATCATTCAGGCCGAGGACCTGGCCAAAGCGGATGGCCCTTCGGATAATACGTCTCAGGGTATATCCCCTGCTTTCGTTCGAAGGCAATATACCGTCGCCAATCAGAAAGGCGATGGAACGGGCATGGTCAGCTATGACCTTGAAGGCAATATCGTGTTTTTCATCCTCATGGTAATTTTTTCCGGAAAGTTCCTGTATCCTGTCCATGAGGCCTTTAAAGAGGTCCGTATCATAGTTGGAGGTAACTCCCTGAACGACTGCCGTAATCCTCTCCAGCCCCATGCCCGTGTCGATATTCGGCTTTGGAAGGGGTGTTAATTTCCCGTCCGCTCCTCTATCAAACTGGGTGAAAACCAGGTTCCATATCTCCAAATATCTATCACAGTCGCAACCGGGCGCACAGTCAGGTTTGCCGCAGCCCAATGAAGCACCCTGGTCAATATGGATTTCCGAGCATGGACCGCAAGGGCCTGTCTCGCCCATGGCCCAGAAATTGTCCTTTTCAGCGAGGCGTACGATCCTTTCCGTAGGGATCCCAATTTCCGATTCCCATATTCGATAGGCTTCGTCGTCGTCCTTGTATACGGTAACATACAGCCTGTCTGCAGGCAGATTATAGCCTCCCGTCAACAGTTCCCATGCCCATGTGATGGCCTCTTCCTTGAAATAGTCCCCAAAGGAAAAGTTTCCAAGCATTTCAAAAAAGGTATGGTGCCTTGAGGTGTATCCTACATTTTCCAGATCATTATGCTTTCCCCCTGCCCGGACGCATTTCTGGGATGTGGCTGCCCTTGTATAGCCTCTTTTCTCTTCTCCGAGAAATAGGCTTTTAAACTGGACCATTCCCGCATTTGTAAATAGGAGGGTGGGATCATCCTTGGGAATAAGGGACGAGCTTTCTACAATCTCGTGACCGAGGGAGTTAAAATACGTCAAAAACTTATTTCTGATTTCACGGGAATTCATTTTTTTGTCCATATGTTTGCAAAAACCCAAAATAAAAAAATGAGTTGATCGTTTTAAAACTAAGTTTGACGGACTCGTAAAAAGTCCGGCAATCCCGCAAAGCGGGAGGATGAGGGTGG
>CAZIXY010000044.1:0-16119 GCA_964543315.1 uncultured Desulfobacteraceae bacterium
CATATACGTCATAACGTGAAACCAGTTCTTTTTTTGGCAAAACCCCTAGTTTTTCACATAGATTAATAACAGCCGGGTCCTTCGTCGCCTTAAGGGCTTCTGGCGTTGTTTTTAAATTTGGCAGTCCTCTTTTTTTCGCCTCTTTAACCCAGGCATCGGTATAATTATCACCGTTGAAAATAATCCTCTTGTGTTCCTTGATAATGTCCTGAAGGACTTGGAGATCAGGGAAGTTCAGGGGGTTTTGTTGGACCTCGGAATGTCGTCTTTCCAAATTGAAAAGTCCGGCAGAGGGTTCAGTTTTGGCAGGAATGAACCGCTTGACATGAGAATGGATCCTGACGAGGCGATGACTGCAGGTCATCTTGTTAATAACCTGTCTTCTAAGGAACTTGAAAGGATACTGAGGAAATTTGGAGAAGAAAGGAGGGCCAAGTCAATTGCCAGGGCCATTGTAACCGAGCGCAGCAGAAAACCCATCGATACTTCTTCCCGGCTGGCGGATCTGACAAAATCGGTATTTCCATCTCCTTCCCGTCGTTCAAAGGCCCAGCACCCTGCTACAAGAACATTTCAGGCCCTTAGAATAGCAGTCAACAAAGAATTGGAAAATCTGGAGGTGTTTCTAAGAAAGATACCCGAATTGATGACGAAAGGGGGCAGACTGGTCGTTTTATCTTATCATTCACTTGAAGACAGACTGGTCAAGCAGGCCATGTTTGACTGGGAAAAAGGGTGCACATGTCCCCCTGATTTCCCGGAATGTATATGCGGAAAAACTCCGCTTTTCAAACGCCTCATCAAAAAAGGAGTGAAACCGAGCCAGGAGGAGATTAAGGATAATCCAAGGGCTCGCAGCGCAAGACTCAGAGCTGCGGAAAGGATATAACCATGACAAGGCCGGAGTCTGTATCGAAAATGGTGAAGTCGAGAAATGCCAAATCAGGTGTCCGGGTAAAGAATTGTCGCAAAAAAAGGCACAGATTTCATATGACACGAAGACAGGTTTTTCTGGTGATATTTATGTTGTTTCTATTTATGGGGAGCAGCATAGGTTATGTCTGGTCAAATTTTGAAAGGACACAGATAGGTTATGACCTGAGTCAATTAAAAAAGGAGGAAATGAGACTCAGAGAGATAAACAGAAAATTGAGATTGGATTTAGCAATTCAGAAATCAACGAAGAACCTGGAAGCAATAGCGATGCAAAAACTTGGACTGAGACAACCATCTCCTGAGCAGATAATTGTCTTGCCATGAAAGTCAGAAAGAAAAAGTGGATCCGATTTCGCATCTATCTGGTAGGCATTTTTTTTATAGCTGGGCTGGCAATCATACTGGCCAGGGCCTATCAGCTTCAGATATTGGAACAAGATCGCCTGAAGGCTATTGCACGTGGCGGTTATGTGGGGACTATAAAGCTCCCACCGAAACGGGGGACAATATACGACAGAGAAGGCCATGAAATGGCACTTAGTGTCGAGGTGGGATCTGTTTATGCACATCCAAAGAGAATTAAGGAAAAGGGCAAAGCAGCCAGGAAATTATCCAGGATTCTGAATGAAAGACAGGACAAGATCCTGAGACTTTTAAAAAGAAAGAGTTCTTTTGTCTGGATAAAAAGAAAAATAGCCCCGGATCACGCCAGAAGGGTAGCGGATCTGGGTATTGATGGAGTAGGCGTGACCACCGAAACCAGGCGTTGCTATCCCGGCAAAGAGATTGCAGCGCATTTGGTTGGTTTTACCGGGGCTGATAATCAGGGTCTCGAAGGTATTGAAAAAAGGTATGACGGTTTTTTGAGAGGACCGCATTCCTGCCTTATTCAGATGCGCGATGCCATGTCGCGCCCTTTTGCCGTCAGCAAGCCGGTTTCTTCCGGTCACGGGATGAAGGACATAATCCTCACCATAGACAAGGACATCCAGTATAAGGTTCAGGAGGCCCTCAGGTCAGCAGTAAAAAAGGCGAGGGCCACGGCCGGACATTGCCTGGTTTTGGAGCCGGAGACCGGTGAAATCCTTGCCATGGCAGTGGTTCCTGAATTCAATCCGAATATTTTTTCCAAGTACAAACCCTACCAGTGGAGAAATCGGGCTATTACTGATTGTTTTGAACCCGGTTCTACTATGAAGGCCTTTCTTCTGGCTGCGAGCCTGGAAGAAGGTGTCGTAACACCCAGGACAAAATTCGATTGCGAAAACGGAAAATACAGGATCGGAAAACACGTTATTCATGATACCCATAAACATGGTGTTCTAAGTGTATCGGATATTGTTGTTCATTCAAGCAACATCGGGGCAGTCAAAGTAGGCGGTAAGCTCGGTTACGCAACTTTCTTTAAATATTTGAAAAGCTTCGGATTTGGCACGAAAACGGGCGTCGGCTTGATAGGGGAAAGAAAAGGCTTCGTCAGACCTGCGGCGAAGGCCAGAGCAATCGACAAGGCTACAATCTTTTTCGGGCAGGGCATGACGACCACATCCCTTCAGCTCGCCGCGGCCATGGGTGCAATTGCCAACGACGGTAAGTTGATGCGGCCGTATGTTGTGAAGTCTATCGTGGATGAATCAGGACGTACAGTGGAAAAAACCTATCCAAAAATGGTCAGAAGGGTCCTGTCATCGGAGACTGCGGCAAAGGTAACAAGGATTTTGGAACGTGTTGTCGGTGAGGAAGGAACAGCCCCAAAAGCTGCCATCAGCGGGTTCAAGGTAGCAGGGAAAACAGGGACATCCCAAAAGGTGGATCCCAAAACCAAAAGATATTCGAGAGATAAATATATAGCCATTTTTGTGGGATTTGTACCTGTTGATAAACCGAGGTTGGTCATTTTGGTCATGGTAGATGAACCAAAAGGCATTGCCTATGGCGGCATTGTATCAGCCCCTGTTTTCAAGGAGATCGGACAGTGGTCCCTGAATCACCTGCGTGTTAATCCACAGATCAGAATGGTTGATAAGGGGGTCGATGTCCGGGAAGAAATAAAAAATAAGCCGTGTTCCGAACTGGTGAAACATAATGACCTCAGAATAAAGGTTGGGCTTCTACCTGATTTCAGGGGGCTGGGGATGAGGGAGGTGACCAAAAAGGTCAGAGCTCTTGGATTAAAGGTGCTCTTGGAGGGAACCGGATTGGCGGTTAAACAGGAGCCCGATCCCGGTTCGCCGATTCAGGAGGTCAAGACGGTGAAAGTCAGTTTCAAACCTCCGGCATAGTGAACCGTCAGCGTTTCAGGGCTAATAATCAGCTGCTGAAAGATAGTTGCAGGGCAGAATGAAATTAGGACGAATCTTAAAAGGAGTGACCGTACAAGAATCAAAAGGCGATTTTAATCGGGAGATAGCGGGTTTGGCCTATGACTCGCGGGAGGTGAAGCCCGGTTATTTGTTTGTCGCATTGCGTGGAAAAACACAGGACGGACATCATTTCGTCAAGGAGGCAATCCGGAAAGGTGCCGTGGCAGTCCTTCTGGAGTCGGCTGGATTGGGAAAATATATTGCTGAGGGCGTTTCCGTGGTCCGGGTTGCGGATTCGCGTGCTGCCCTCTCAAAGCTCGCGGCCGAGTTTTACGGGCACCCGTACAGGAATATGACTGTGGTAGGGATTACCGGAACAAACGGAAAAACGACCACGAGCTACCTGTTGGAGTCGATCCTTTTGGCTGCGGGGGCGAGGCCGGGTGTTATCGGGACCATCAATGACCGCTTGCAGGGAAAAACCTGGGAAGCACATGTTACCACACCGGAACCCCTGGAGCTGATGAAGAGGTTGCATGATATGGCTGAAGCCGGGGTTAGCCATGTGGTTATGGAGGTCTCTTCACATGCCCTCGACCAGGGGAGGGTCATGGATTGTCCCTTTCAGCTTGCTGTTTTTACAAATATTTCCAGGGACCATTTGGATTATCACAAGACCATAGAGGCTTATTTTGAGGCAAAAAGCCGACTTTTTTTGGGACTCGGTGAAGGAAAGACGGGTAAATCTCCAAATGCGGTGATTAACATGGATGATCCAAAAGGCAGGGCTTTGGCAGAGCTTACAGATGCTCCGGTCGTATCCTATGGAAAGGGAAAAGGCTGTGATTTCAGAGCGGACAGGATTCGAGTAAGTAGAGAAGGTATTACCGCAAGACTAATAACCCCTTACGGCGAAATCAGCATAAATTCGAGCCTTTTAGGTGACTTTAACATCTACAATATCTTAGCTGCGACGGCCGCGGCCATGTGTCTGGATGTTGATCCTGATGAGGTTGCATCCGGCATTGCTCATCTGGCCGGTGTGCCGGGGCGCCTCGAACTGGTAAAGAACGCCCGTTCCCTGTCCGTTGTTGTGGATTATGCCCACACTCCCGATGCCTTGATGAAGGTGTTGGTGGCCGTGAAACCGTTGGTGAAAGGCCGATTGATTACCATTTTTGGGTGTGGCGGTGATCGCGACAAGGGCAAAAGAAGAGTCATGGGCCGTGTTGCCGGACAAATAAGCGACCTGGTCTTTATTACTTCGGACAACCCCCGGACTGAAGACCCTCTCGCAATTGCACGTCAGATCGAGGAAGGTGTTCGCGAATCCGGTTTAGAAGATCTGGGAGGTGTTTTCCCTGATCGGCCGTTGAAGTCCGGTTATATTTTTGATCTGGATCGAGGTAATGCCATCGCAAAGGCTGTTGGGATGGCCGACGAAAATGATTTTGTCCTGATTGCCGGTAAGGGTCACGAAGATTACCAAATAACGAAAAAGGGAAAAAGACATTTCGATGATCGGGAAGTGGCGGCAGCAGCTATAGGAAATAGAGGAGCACCGAATGCATGATCCGATAGATAAAGACGAAGAAATACATTATGTGGCGTTTCAAATAAATCAGAGTCAGGCAATGTGCAGGGTTACTGGAGGATTTCAATGGCAGCGGTGTGGGGCGAGATAACCGCAGGGGAAGTCCATGCCGCGGTACGCGGACTCCGGATCTCAGGCAGTCCTGAAACACGACTGGCGGGAATCAGTACGGATTCAAGGAGCATAAGGCCGGGCGAGGTTTTCCTGGCCCTTAAAGGAGAACGATATAACGGGCATGATTTCGTTTTAAATAGTTTGGAGCGAGGGGCAGCCGGGATCATTGTCCAGGAGAACGGTTGGAATGAGAAGTCTTTAGGGGATAAAGGAGTCTTCCGGAATGTGGTTGCCGTCACTGTGGCAGATACCTTAAAGGCCCTTGGGGATCTGGCCGGATGGTGGAGGAGACAGCATGAAGCGCATGTGGTTGCCATAACAGGTTCATCCGGCAAGACGACTACCAAAGAGATGACAGCAACTATCCTGGAACTCGCTAACAGGATATTGAAGAACCAGGGAAATTTAAACAATTTGATAGGGTTGCCGTTGACGCTCCTGAGATTGGAGAAAAGGCATAACATGGCTGTTCTGGAAATGGGCATGAATAGTCCCGGCGAAATTGCCCGACTGACGGAAATTGCAAGTCCCCATGTCGGGGCGATTACCAACGTCGGGAGAGCTCACCTCGAAGGTTTGGGAGATCTTCAAGGAGTTGCGAGGGCCAAGGTTGAACTTGTAGAAAAGATCTCTTCAAAGGGAAAGGTCGTGTTAAATGGTGATGATAAGATCCTGTTGCAAACCGCTTCCATGTTCCGGAAAGAGTCGACTACCTTTGGATTAGGGAAAACGAATGACATAAGGGCTGCAAACATCAAGAACCTTGGCCGGAAAGGAGTCCTGTTCGACCTTGAGTATTCTGGCGGAACCTGGCCGGTAAGACTGAGGACGCCCGGCTTCCAGAATGTTTTAAACGCCCTGACCGCGGCTTCGGTTTGCCTGTGCCTTGATGAGCCCATTGAAAAGATTTTGGAAGGCCTGAGTCGATTTGAGGGAGTAAAAGGCCGTTTTATGGTCAGGTCCCTGCCGGGAGACATTGTTTTAATAGATGATACCTATAATTCGAATCCATCCTCACTGACGGCCGCCCTTGAATCTGTGAGGGCTCTGGTTAATGGAGGCATGAAAGTTATTGTTGGCCTGGGTGAGATGATGGAACTGGGAAATGCTGCAGAAAAGGCACACCGGGAAGCCGGGCGCCGGGTCGCAGGATTGGCACCTGACTGTTTTTCGGCCATCGGGGAACACGCACGCGATATGATAAGGGGAGCTGTTGATGCAGGTATGCCGAAGCGCAGCGCGAAAGTGGCAGAATCACATGATGAAATGTTAGAGATAATCAGGGATGAAATGAGTCATGGATGCCTGATTTTTCTCAAGGGGTCTCGCAAAATTGCCTTAGAAAAAGTGGTGGAGGGCTTAAAGTCCGACAGCGCTGGTAGGAGCAAACAATGACAATTACTTTGACGGACTCGCAATAAATCCGTCAATCCCGTATTTCGGGAGAGCGAGGGTGGGAGATCCATCATGGATGCATCAAAGAGGGTATTGATTGTGGAAGACGAGAAAGGTATCAGGATCCTGTTATCGGATCTCTTGTCATGCAATGGATTCGAAGTGATTGTGGCGAGAGATGGACAGGAATCGCTTGAAAAACTGGAGGACAGTAACTTTGACCTGGTGGTTACCGATATTCATATGCCGAGGCTGGACGGAATCGAGATGCTCAAGTGGATGAAAAAAGAGGGGAGAAAAGAAAAAATTATTATTATGACAGGAGACCCTTCAGACCAAAGATTTGCTGAAAATGACATGCCCCAAATTGAAACACGACTTCAAAAACCTTTCGGGATAGATTTCTTCTTGGATTTGGTACTTGCGACAACAGCCAATAAAAAGGCGACGGCCGGATGGAATTTCACTCCGTCGTTGGCGGATTAGCAGAGGGCGATATTAGAAATGCTTTACAAACTGATCTATTTTTTTCAAACGGATTTATCTTGGCTGAACGTTTTCAGGTACATAACGTTCAGGACTATACTTTCCATGCTTACCGCCCTCATGATCTGTTTCCTGTTCGGGGCTTGGACCATCAGGAAACTTCGCGCCATGCAGGTAAAACAATATATTCGTGAGGATGGCCCGCCTAATCACAAGAATAAGGAAGGAACGCCTACTATGGGAGGCTGCCTGATTCTTCCGGCGGTCATGGTGTCCACCATTTTCTGGGCTGACCCCGGAAATATTTTTGTTTGGACTGTGATCTTCGTTGTTCTGTCATTCGGTGGTATCGGTTTTATGGATGATTACCTGAAAATGGTCAGGAAAGACAGCCGTGGTCTAAGCCCAAGCTGGAAGTTTTCGCTACAGGTCCTTATAGCCCTTATAGTGGCCATAGTACTTTACAATTATCCCGGATTTGACTCCCGTTTAAACCTGCCCTTTTTAAAGAGAATCGCTCCGGATCTGGGATGGGGTTACATTCCCTTTATCGTATTCATTATCGTTGGTACATCAAACGCGGTCAACCTGACGGACGGTCTGGACGGACTCGCTATCGGTCCAGTCACCGTAGCTTTTGGAAGCTATCTGGTTTTTGCTTATCTGGCAGGACACGTCAAAATAGCGAATTACCTGCAGATTCCATATGTTGTAGGATCAGGTGAAATTTCAGTGGCATGCGGTGCCGTGGCCGGCGCAGGGCTCGGCTTTTTGTGGTTCAACGCATATCCAGCGGAAGTATTTATGGGAGATGTCGGATCCCTCTCCCTTGGGGCTGTTTTAGGTACCGTTGCGGTGATTACAAAGCAGGAAGTGGTGCTGGCGCTTGTAGGGGGGTTATTCGTGTTTGAAGCACTTTCCGTCATTTTTCAAGTGGCATACTTCAAGCTGACAGGAGGACAAAGGATTTTCCGAATGGCCCCTATTCATCATCACTTTGAGTTGAAGGGATGGCCCGAACCAAAGGTAATCGTAAGGTTCTGGATAATTGCAATTATTCTGGCTCTTTTTTCAATCAGCACCTTGAAGCTGAGGTGACAAGACAGGACCTCAGGAAGAGACCTATAAACAGTATTCGGGAATTAGAAATGCAGGCCCGAAATAGTCCAAATTTTGCAGGAAAGAAAGTCCTTGTCGTAGGGCTGGGGATCTCAGGTATCTGGTGCACTCGATGGCTTGTCGGGCAAGGAGCCGACGTGATTTTGAGTGAACTAAGGCCTGAGTCCGATTTTGAGCGAGGCATACTGAGAGAGATTCAAGGACTCGGAGCCAAACTTGAGGCCGGAGGGCACAAGAAAGAAACATTTCTGAATACGGAAATGATTATCCTGAGTCCGGGTGTGCCCCATGACATGGAGCCGCTTGGCACAGCTATTAGGAGCGGCATTCCTGTTATAGGAGAACTGGAGTTGGCCAGTCGGATGATAGATGCGCCGATGATTGCGGTCACCGGAACAAACGGCAAGTCGACTGTTGCCTCCCTTTTGGGTTCGATGATTGAGAATGCGGGTTTTGATGTCTTTGTCGGTGGGAACATTGGTACGCCCCTTATTGCATACGTCGCAGGCAAAAGGAAAGCGGACTTCGTTGTGGTGGAGGTGAGCAGCTTTCAACTGGATACCATTGAGACGTTTTCTCCTTTGGTTTCCATGGTCCTTAATATTTCTCCGGACCACCTGGACCGCTATCCGGATTATGCGACGTACGTCAAATCAAAGCTGAGAATATTCAGTAATCAGGGCCCGGGACAATATGCAATATTGAACGATGATGACAAGATTCTGTCATCTTTTGAGGCATCATCCGAGGTTTCCCTCCTTCGGTTTGGAGTGGAAGGAAAGGAAGGGCGGCAGGCATTTCTGGAAAACGGAGAAATCACGATATGCCTTAGGGATGCTGAACCAGAACGTTTGTTTACCGGACTTTTCAGTTTGCCGGGAATGTTCAACCTTGAAAATCTTCTGGCTGCAGCGCTATGCGGGATGACAATCGGCATTGATTCACCTGCAATTCAGAAAACCGCAGATGAATTTAGAGGTCTCCCTAACAGGCTTGAATTGGTGGGAGAGATTGACGGAGTGGCATTTTACAATGATTCCAAGGCCACCAATGTGGATGCTGCGGTCAGAGCTGTCACTACTTTTAGAAGACCCCTGATATTAATCGCGGGCGGCCGCCACAAGGGTGCCGATTACAGCCCTCTTATCAGTGCCTCCCGTGGGAGGGTAAAAAAGGCAATTTTTTTGGGCGAGGCAAAAGATTTGCTGGCCTCATCTTTTGAGGGTGCTGTTCCCTTTATTACGGTCAAGGATATGGATGAAGCTGTGTCCATGTCATTTTCGATTGCTGAAAGCGGGGATGCCGTTTTGCTGGCTCCGGCTTGCTCAAGCTTCGACATGTTTTCAGACTATTCCGAAAGAGGCAGGGTTTACAAGGCAGCTGTTGAGAGGCTTATTCATGGCTGAAAAAAAGTCTTCAGGCACTGGCTATGATTACATGATTCTCATCCCGGTTATTGCATTGATCGGAGTGGGGTTGGTGGTGGACTATAGTGCCAGTTCACACTTGGCCGCACACCGGCTTGGTGACGGGTATTTTTATTTGAAAAGACATGCGCTGTTTTGTGTCTTGGGTCTCGGCCTCATGATATCGGCAAAAAATATTCCATTTACCCTGTACTCGAAGCTTGCGTATCCTTTGCTATTATTGAGTTTTTCACTTTTGGTCCTCCTCTTTGTTCCAGGATTCGGATACAATGTGGGCGGGGCGTGCAGGTGGTTTAGATGGGCGGGCTTTTCGTTTCAGCCATCGGAACTCGCAAAAATTTCCCTCGCAATTTATATGGCATACTCCATGTCGAAGAAAGGACCGAGCATGGAGGCTTTCTCAAGGGGGCTTTTGCCTCACGTGGCAATTGCGGGTGCATTTATGTTGCTCATTGTTCTTCAGCCGGACCTTGGGACGGCCGTTATCATTGGATGTTGGTTTCTTATAATTCTTTTTGTGGGCGGCGTAAAAGTAATCCATCTGTTTTCTGTACTAATGGTTTTTGCTCCAGTCGTTCTATGGCTCATACTGCGAGCCGACTACAGGCTCAAAAGATGGTGGGCCTTTATTAACCCGTGGGATGATCCGGACGGTATCGGTTTTCAGATTATACACTCCTTCCTGGCTTTTGGTTCCGGGGGGATATTCGGGGCGGGCCTGGGAAACAGTAAACAGAAATTGTTTTATCTGCCTGAGCCTCATACCGACTTTGTGCTTTCTATTGCCGCGGAAGAACTTGGTTTCGTGGGGATCAGTTGTATTATTGCCTTGTTTGGAATTCTGATTGTCCGGGGTGTCAAGATCGCCCTCAATGCAAGAGATCTATACAGCAGCTATCTCGCTATTGGATTAACTTGTTTGATCGGCCTTCAGGTTTTGGTCAATATGGGTGTGGTTATGGGATTACTTCCGACCAAGGGGTTGACCCTGCCATTCATCAGCTATGGTGGGTCCTCTCTGGTCCTTAATCTTTTTGCCATAGGTGTTCTGTTGAATATCTCTTCGAGGACTTGACCGAAAGCGATGGGGCTATTGGAAGTCTGGGAAACTGCATTGCGCGAAAAAAAAGAGATCTGCAGGAATGCGGAATAGGAAATGGAAAAGCATACGCCAGCTTCACTTTTAAAAACGAACAACTCGAAACCCGCATTCTTGATAGCCGGGGGAGGAACGGGAGGCCACCTTTTTCCGGGTATCGCTATCGCGAGGGAACTGGAGAAAAGATTCGAAAGACCGGAGATAATTTTTGTGGTAGGTCGAAGAAAGATGGAGGAAGAAATACTGTCCCGCCATGGATACGTTTCCAGGTATATTGATGTGGAAGGCATAAAGGGGCGTGGAATTAAACAGGGGGCTATCGTGCTGGCAAAATTACCGAAGAGTCTTCTACAGTCTATTTTTATTATCAGGGAAGCCTCCCCCCTTCTTGTTCTCGGAATGGGAAGCTATTCCGCCGGCCCGGTGTGTCTGGCAGCCAAGTTCATGAGGATACCCACGGCCATTCATGAACAAAACTCCTATCCCGGTCTCACGAACCGCCTGCTGGTCAAAGTTGTTGATCGGGCTTTTATCTCCTTTGAGGAGAGCAGGACACACCTTAAGTGCAGTTCGCTCTATCTAACAGGCAGTCCGGTGCGTGAGGAGTTCATCCCTGACCATGATACCGGTGGATCTGATAACGCACAGTTTACGATTTTGGTTGTAGGCGGGAGTCAGGGTGCACGGGCCATTAACAGAGCCTTTGCAGAGGCCCTTTTAGTGATGAAGAACAGGGGAAGGCATCCGGAAGTGATCCATCAAACCGGAAAGGCGGATTACGAAAAGGTGGTTGAGGATTATGGGAAAAAGGAACTCAAGGGGGAGATTGTGCCTTTTATACAAGATATGGCCGGGGCCTATAAACGTGCCGATCTGGTGGTAAGCAGGGCAGGAGCACTAACGATCTTCGAATTGTCCGCAATGGGAAAGCCCTCCATCCTTATTCCCTATCCCTATGCTGCAAATCAACACCAAGAAATCAATGCAAGAAGCCTGGTTCGCGCGGGGGCTGCGGAGATGATTCATCAAAGAGATCTGACCGGCGAAGGTCTTTCAAATGTCTTGATGAAATACATGGAACATAGCTTCCTCCTGAAAGAAATGGGCAGGCAGGCGACTAAGATGGGAAGGCCTGATGCGGCAAAGGTCATCGTGGATAGATTGCTGGAAATAATAACATAATGAAACAATTCGGGAAAACGAAACATATCCATTTTGTTGGTGTCGGTGGCATCGGCATGAGTGGTATTGCCGAACTTCTGATCAATCTGGGATACAAGGTCAGCGGTTCGGACCTGAAAGATACCCATGTCACGAGAAGGCTTGCCGAAATGGGGGTGAAGATTTTTTCTGGCCATAAAATCGAGCATATCGAGGGAGCCGATGTCGTGGTCTACTCCTCGGCGGTAAGACAGGATAATCCCGAGATCTTGGGATCAAGAGACCGCTACATCCCGGTTATAACAAGGGCGGAAATGCTGGCGGAATTGATGCGTCTTAAATACGGTGTGGCTATTGCAGGTGCCCATGGAAAGACGACCACGACATCTATGGTAGCTTCCATACTGACCTGCGGAGAGCTTGATCCTACGGTAGTCATTGGGGGAAGACTCGATATCTGGGGTGGATCCAATGCCAAACTTGGTCAAGGCGATATTATGGTAGCCGAAGCGGATGAAAGCGATGGGTCTTTTCTTGCGCTGTCTCCCACAATAGCAGTGGTGACCAACATAGATCAGGAACACATGGATTATTATGGAAACATGGATACTATTCGGGGGACTTTCGTTGATTTTGTCAACAGGATTCCCTTTTATGGCACAGCCATACTTTGCCTGGATAACGAAGAGATACAGGGGATTGTTCCTCGGCTCAATAAGAGATATTTGACGTACGGATTGAATTCACAGGCAGACCTGAGGGGGCGAGATCTGGAAAAGGGAAAGTCGGGATTTGACTTCGAGGTGGTATTTCAGAATCGTTCACTGGGAAGAATTTCAGTTGGGATGCCCGGTGAACACAATGTTGCAAATGCCTTGGCGGCCATGGCTGTTGGCCTTGAACTGGATCTGGATATCAAGGTGATCCGGGAGGGGCTCAGCAGTCTGGGAGGTATAGCGAGACGATTCCAGACAATAGGGGAAGAGTCTGATGTAATGGTCCTTGATGATTACGGACATCATCCAACAGAGATCGCGGCCACGCTCAGGACAGCAAAGGAATGCTGGCCTGAAAGGCGGTTGATTGTGGCTTTCCAGCCACATCGGTACACGCGAACCGAATCCCTTTTTGATCGTTTTGTTATTAGTTTTAACGAGGCGGATATTCTTGTCGTAACCTCCATTTTTTCTGCCGGAGAGGCTTCTATTGAAGGAATTACTGCGGAACGGCTTTCTCAAGGGATTAAGGAACATGGGCACAAAGAAGTGATTTATTGTCCTGAATTGGAAGATATGCTTTCTGCTCTTTTGTCGGTTGTTAGACCGGGAGATCTGGTTATAACCCTTGGAGCGGGAAATATTTACGAAGTTGGTGAACGGCTTTTAAAGGAGCTTAGAGTACCGAAAAAATAGAGAGCCTTGCTCTATGTTCAATGATGAACACGAGACAGAAAGAAGAATTGATTGGGCTGGCAGGGAAAAACATTCGTTTTCATTGCCCCATGGCCGAGCATACAACCTTCAGTGTAGGGGGAAAAGCGGAAGCGCTGTATGAGGCGTGCGATATGGAAGGCCTGAAAAGAGTATTGGCGTATATTGGTAAAGAGCGCATTCCATATATGGCGTTAGGTCGGGGCAGCAATATACTCGTTAAAGACGATGGTCTCGAAGGAGTCGTTATTTTGCTTGGCGGGTCTCTGTCCCGTATTGAAAAAAGCGAATCCGATGAAATTTCCGTGCTTGCGGGCGCGGGGCTGAGTCTTGCCGATCTTTTGAGTTATTGTAGTCGTTCAGGATTGGGAGGGCTGGAATTTTTGTCAGGGATTCCCGGAACGGTTGGCGGGGCCGTTGCAATGAATGCGGGGGCCTTTGGTGAAGAAATAGCGGCGAGAGTTAGAAAGATCCATATAATCGATAAGCAGGGAAATTTGGTTGTAAAGGATCGGTCGTCGGAACTCAAGTTTTCTTACAGGAAGCTCGATTTGGAGAAAGGGAGTGTTATTGTTAGGGCCCTTTTCAGATTGACTCGCGAAGCAGAAGGAGCTGTTGGAAGGAAAATTTTGTATTACCTGAAAAGAAAAAAGGAGAGTCAACCGTTGGGTTATCCGAGCGCAGGTTCAGTGTTCAAAAATCCACCGGGTGATTACGCCGGCAGACTCATTGAAAAAGCAGGCCTCAAGGGAACAAAAATGGGAGGGGCCGTGATATCGGAAAAACACGCCAACTACATTTTGAACACCGGCGGTGCCAAGGCAAAGGACATCCTGGATTTGATGTATCTGGCTCAAGAGACGGTGAAAAAAGAAACCGGTATTCAACTTGAGACGGAAATTCGGATTGTGGGTAAGTGAAAAATGGGGAAACGCTCCGTCTTAGCTAATCAGTCAATAAAGAAAAGAAGAAAAGGTGAAAGCTTATTCCTGGTGTTTGGTGTGATAACGAGGATCGGTTTAGGCTTTACAAAAATTTTCTGTCTCGTTTTAGCTGTGGCCATAATAAGCTTTTCCTTTATTTCCATATATCATTACCTGCTTACTTCTCCTTACGTGAAGCTCAAAAAGGTGAAAGTTACGGGAGTTGATAGAAAGATAAGGCATGAGCTCTTACAGATGGGCGGTTTAAATCCTGAAATAAGTCTTGTAAGTATTAACCTTAAGAAGTTGAAGCAAGAGATGGAAAAGCACCCTTGGGTCAGATCGGTCAAGCTGGAAAGGCGATTTCCGCACAGCCTGATTATCTCGGCGGAAAGGCAGATTCCGTCTGCCTTGGTGGTGAAGGACAAGATCCACTATATGAATCGACACGGCGAGATCTTCAAAGAAGTGAAGGACTCGGAAGATATCGATTTGCCAATTGTCACGGGCGCTTCAAGAGATATTTTAGAAAATCGTGAATATTTGCAAAGGGCCGCCCGTGTAATCAAGATTCTGGAGTCGGAAAAGGGTTTTTGGTCATTGAGCGAGCTTTCAGAGATTCATTTGAAGAGGGATAATGGCATGTCAATTTATTTCAGCCACCTTGCCGCGGAGATCAGGGTGACGGTAGAGGATCTTGCAGACAAAATAACCGGGCTCAACAAGGTGGCTGAACATTTGAGCAAGACCGGCCGGATTAATCAGGTGGATAGAATCGACTTGAATCACGTTGATGGAGCGGTGGTCTCATTTAGAAAAGGATGAGGGCTTATTTGCAGACTGCAATCAGTGAACGAGGTAATAGAGGATGCCTGGAGAAATTATAGTAGGTCTTGACATAGGTACTACCAAAATATGTGCAGTGGTGGGTGAATCCCATCCCGGTGGTGTAGAGATCATTGGTACGGGAAGCCATCCTTCCGACGGCCTTCGAAAGGGCGTTGTTATCAATATTGAACGTACCGTTGATTCCATAAAAGAGGCTGTGGAAGAAGCTGAAACAATGGCTGGTTGTGAGATCAGTTCGGTTTATGCCGGTATTGCCGGAGGGCATATTAAGGGATTTAACAGTGAAGGAGTCATTGCGCTTAAGGAGAAGGAGGTAACTAAGAAGGATATAGATCGAGTCATAGAAGCTGCAAGCGCGGTGGCCATCCCTATGGACCGTGAGGTCATTCATACCCTTGTCCAGGAGTTTATAGTGGATGACCAGGACGGGATTTCGGATCCTCTGGGTATGTCCGGTGTTCGTCTAGAGGCTAAGATTCATATTGTAACAGGTGCTGTTACCTCGGCGCAGAATGTTATTAAATGTGCGAACCGGGCTGGTTTGGATGTGCACGACATTATCCTCGAGTCTCTTGCTTCCAGCGAGGCGGTGCTTTCAAAGGAAGAGCGCAATCTTGGATCGGCCCTCGTTGATTTTGGGGGCGGAACCACAGATATGGCAGTATTTTCAAGGGGGTCCATCAAGCATACATCAGTCCTTCCCCTTGGGGGAGATAACCTGACCTATGACATTGCCATAGGCCTCAGAACGCCCAAGTTAGAGGCGGAAAAGATTAAAATTAAATACGGGTGCGGTCTTTCTTCCTTGATCGGTAAGGATGAGACAATTGAAGTGCCAGGGGTTGGAGGAAGAAAACCGAGGGTTTTATCGAGACAGATCCTGGGTGAAATTTTGGAGCCCCGGGTTGAGGAGATATTTACCTTAATCTACGGTGAGCTTGTGCGGTCCGAATATGAGAATGCCATTAGTTCGGGTGTCGTGGTAACGGGCGGTTCAGCGGAGTTACCCGGAGTGCCTGAGTTGGCGGAACAAATTTTCAATACCCCTGCACGGGTTGGCTATCCTCAGGGAATCGGGGGATTGGTAGAAGTTGTCAATAAACCGATGTACGCAACGGCGGTGGGTCTTGTTTTGCACGGAGCAATGGCCGGGAAAAAGGCCAGAAAGTTCAGGATAAGGGATGCCAACATTTTTAATCGCGTTATGAACAGAATGAAGGGCTGGTTCAAGGATGTGATTTAGTACAGTTCGTATCTCTTTTATAGCAATATCACCAATATCA
>CAZIXY010000045.1:0-15881 GCA_964543315.1 uncultured Desulfobacteraceae bacterium
TGAGTCCGGACATGCGATTGTGGCTGAGTCTGTTGAGCATGCCGACCCGGTGCATAAAATATCGATCATTCCTCGCGGTATTGCCGCGCTCGGATACACCCAACAGCAACCCACGGAGGACCGCTATTTATTGACGCGCTCGGAGTTGCTCGACCGCCTGGCCGTCCTTTTGGGTGGCCGGGTGGCAGAAGAGCTGGTATTTAATGAAATCTCCACAGGGGCACAAAACGACTTGCAGCGGGCCACAGACATTGCCCGGTCCATGGTCACGGAATACGGCATGAGCGATCGGCTGGGGCTGGTGGCCTATGAGCGGCCACGACAGCCTATGTTTCTCCCGGAAAGTTTTGCTCCCGGGAAAACCTACAGCCAAGAGAAGGCCGGCCAGATAGATGACGAGGTGACACGGTTTGTCGATGAAGCCCATCAGCGCGTGCGCAAGATCCTTTCGGAACGGCGAACGGTCCTCGATGAATTGGCCCGTCTTCTTTCGCAGAAGGAAAGCGTGCAGGGCGAGGAGCTCAGACAGATGCTGGCGGCGGCGACCAGCGAACCGGTATCCGCGCCTCCCGTTGAACCCTCATGGAATAAGGTCGGAAACGAAAACAAGCCAACATTGGGCGGTGAAAATGGATGATATCAAACAATAGGAGGATAGACATGAACGTTAAACTGATCGTCGGAATGATCCTGGCCGGACTTTCGGTCGTCTTCATCATTCAGAATGTCGCGGTGATGGAGCTTCGATTTTTATTCTGGACGCTGTCCATGTCCGGGGCATTGTTGATGTTCTTGATCCTTTCGGCCGGCATTTTCCTGGGCTGGTTGCTGCACGCCGGCTTCAAAAGAAGGAAAGGCATCGCCCACGATAAACAATACCCCGCTGAAGGCACGACGGCGAATTGATGCTTCATGAAAGGAGACCATCAAAATGAGAAGAGCGATGTTTTTAGAAGGGTTGTTGACAATTCTGTTGATAACGGCCTTGGTGGCCGTAACCGGGTGTGGTGAGAAGGAAAAGCCTCAGGGCAAGGCGGAAGGCGTGTCCAAAGAGGATGTCAAACAGGAGACCAAGGAGGCGTATGAAGCCACCAAGGCCTACACCCAGGAACAGGTCCAGGCCTTGCGGCAGGCGACGGAGACCAAGCTTGGTGACTATGACAAGAAAATCGATCAACTGCAGGAAAAGGCGGCAAAGCTGGGTGACGACGCTAAAATGAAGGCAGAGCGGCAGCTGGCCGAATTGCGCCGGAAACGCGACGCGGTGTCTGAAAAGATGAAGGAGCTGGATGCTTCCGGTGCAAATGCGTGGGACCAATTTAAGTCAGGTATCGATGCCGCGATGGCGGATTTGGCCGGCGCCTACAATAATGCTGTCGCCGAATTCAGCAAACCCTAAAGGGGTTCAATCCGTCAAGAACGATCTGATCGTGAAATAGGCAAGTCTGGAAACCGGTAAAAGGGAAACGGCGTTCAATTGATTTTTAACTCTGGATACGAAAAATGAAAACTTACCAGGAACTCAATGACTTACCGGCTGAAGCCGGTAGGTTGCTTTGAGCGTGAACGCTCATTAAGACTTGAAGTCATCTGAATTTTCGGGTGAAACCGACTCAAGACCAGCAGCTTCTGGCTCCGGCTCATCCCATATTTTGAACGACCCGGGATCATCTGATTGGTCCTCAATATATTTTTTAATCTGTGACTCATTTACTGCTCCAACAGATGCTCCAAAATACCCTCGGAACCACAGGTGTCGACCCCAATACTTTTTACGGAGCTTTGGAAACTCTCGCTGCAAACGGTAGGAACTTTTCCCTTTTAGATACTGCATTATTTTCGCAGGGGACAGATACGATGGCGCACTTACAAGAATATGGACGTGATTCGGGCGAATATTACCTTTGATCGCTTCCATTCGATTCTCGGCACATATATCTCGGATAATGTCCCGAAAGCGGAGGGCCAAGTCCCCCTCTAAAACCCTATAACTGTATTTTGTTTTCCACACAAAGTGGTATTTGAAGTCAGTTATTGTATGAGCACCGCTCCGATAACGTTCTTTTCCCATGGTTCGTCCTCCCAATCACTTTTGGAAGGCATCATACTCCGAATATACAGCCAAGGGAAGGATTCACTAAAGACATTTCCGCCTAAAGGCGAAGGTTTATACCCTGCCCCATGGAAATAAAACCGGCGGCGACCATCGATACCATCATCCAGTATGCTGAAACGCTGCTTGGTATTCGTTTCACGAAAATTAAAAAGAATCGGTACAACGCCCCATGCCCTTTCCACGCCGACACTGAAAACAGTTTCCATGTGTATGTCAATAAGGATGATGAGGTCCGGTTCCATTGCTTCGGTGCATGCAAAGGTGATTGGGACATTTACGATCTGATCATACTGCGTAAGAAATATCGGTTCAGAGCAGCACAGCAGGAATGGGCCGAGCATTTGGGTGTCAAGAATTACAAGCCATATAACGGCAGCAGTTCCTGTATTCCTGAACCTGACGAGACACCGGCGCCCGATGACCCGGTTAGTTTTGTCGAACCGTTGAAACTTGATCGAAAAAATGTGGCCGCGTTGGAAGCGGCCGCCAACTTTTACAATGATCTTTTGATTTCGAATAAAAACCGGTTCAAGCCCATTTGGGATTATCTTGCCCGCCGGGGCGTCGGTAAAGACGCAGTCAAAAGGTTCAACATCGGCTACGCCCCTCCTTACAGTGATGGTCAGCACCAAGGCAGGGCGCTGATAGACAGTCTCCTGCCGCGATTTGAAACGGATAACGAGACCTTCAATGCCTTCACGGATTCCGGCTTGGCCAGATTGTTAAACGACAACAGCGTCAATGGATATGGATACTATTGCCGGCAGATCGATTTCAGACGCAAATATCCGTTTTCAAGAAATTACGCTGATTCTTTAGCTGGACGGATCGTGTTTCCCATTTATGATTCAGATGTCTGCATAACCGGATTGGTCGGCAGATGCCCGGGCGATAAAGGCGTTCGCTGGCTCAAACAACAGAGCAGAGAAGTTCCCCTTTCCGATAGGGCGTGGCTTTACGGCATTGAAAATGCCGCGCCGTATATCCGGCAGTACCGGACAATCATTCTGGTGGAGGGCCTTTTTGATTACTTTGCCTTTTACAGTCTGCTCGAAGGCCAGGACAAACTGGTGGTGGTGTCGACATTGGGCTCCTATGTCACCCCCGAGGCGGCGACGATTCTTATGAGTCTTGATATTCAGCACTTCATTGTCGCTTACAATTGGGACGAACTCGGCAGAAACGGCATCGAACGGATGGCAGCCAAATCAAACGGGTGGGTCTATTACCTTGGTGGTCCGGCTAAAGATCAGGCCCCTTACGATATGTTGAAGCCGGTGGTCGGCGCCATCAACGGGTTTTCTCTGGAAGACATGAAGGCCGATAAACCGAATGACTGAATAACGCTTCATCCACAGCGAATGTTGGCACCCATTCCGGCATAGGTGGTGGTCGCGGAGCGGGGCGCGGAGGCGGAGAAAACGGTAGCCTTCCCACGAGAGTTCTGAAGCCGGTGCGGATGGGGGGTCCAGACCGAAAGGAACCAGCCATTTGTCTGAGCGAAAGGATGAATCAGCACCTGAAAAAATAAGGCATGGGTCCTGGAAAACAAAACCAGGATCAGGAACACCAAAAGCAAAATGCGGAGATTCGAAAACAGTTGAAGCCATATTTTTCCTGTTAACCCCAAAAAAGGAGTATTACCAGAGCAAACACTGGACCCGATTTAAGCGGTATTACCACGCAGCAAGCTAAGGGGTATTGAAAAAGAATAAAAGGAAGCAAGCAAAATGATGAAAAAAAACGGAACGGGCCCGAAAGGTCATGGACCAGACACAGGTAGAGGCGGTCGAGGTCGGGGCCGAAGAAGTGGTGGACAAGGGCAAGGAGGTGGTTTTGCGGCAGGCACCGGAGGATATTGTGTTTGCCCCAACTGTGGTGAAAAAGCACCCCATCAAATGGGGAGCCCCTGTTATGAGCAGAAATGCCCCAAGTGCGGGAAGGACATGACACGGCAGTAGGACCGGTTTACCCTTTGGTGCCTCATTTTCTCGGTGGGAACCATCCTTGGCTGGTTGCTGCATGGAACCTTCAGCAGAAGAAAAAGCAATACCCACGCCAAACACGCCGCTGATTTTGCCGAATAGGCGATTACCTGGTGGTGCAAGAAATGGAGAACGTATATACCATGCAACCTCTTTTTCCCCATTTGCCGGAACGCCTCGCAGGTTTGGAGGCGCTGGCGGAAAATCTCTGGTGGAGCTGGAATCCGGGCGCACGCATGCTGTTCAAGACCCTCGACCGACAGGCCTGGAAGGAAAGCGGCCACAACCCCGACAAAATGCTCAGAGAGTTACCCCGCGAGATTCTGGATAAGGCCGGCGCTGATGCCGACTACATTCGCAGATATGATGATGTGATGAACGCGTTCCATGATTATATGCAACACAACGAGTGCGATCTGCTGACAACTTTTCCCCGCGACCACAAGCATGCGGTGGCCTACTTTTCCGCCGAATACGGCCTGCATCGCTCCCTGCCCTTCTATGCCGGCGGATTGGGCTTTTTGGCGGGGGATTACATAAAAGAATGCAGCGACTTATGCGTTCCGCTGGTGGCCGTGGAATTCATGTATCCCGAGGGCTATTTTCGTCAGCAAATCCGGGACGACGGATGGCAGGAGAATCTCGTCGAGTCGATTAACCGCGAGGCCGCGCCCATTTCCAGGGTGGTGGACAAAGATGGCCGGCAACGCCTGCGCCAGGAGATCGTCTTGGGCCTCGGTGGGGCCGCGTTGCTCAAGGATTTAGGTATCGATTATGACCTTTTGCACCTGAACGAGGGCCATGCGGCTTTTGCACTTTTGGAGCGGATCAGGGAAATTGTCGCCACGGGTCGGAATTTTGCGACGGCCAGCGAAAAGATTATCAGTACAACCATGTTTACGACGCACACCCCCGTTGCCGCGGGTCACGATGTTTTTTCTTTTCAACTGATCGAGAAGTACTTTCATTCTTTCTGGCCAAACCTGGGGCTCGATCGCGACGCGTTTTTCCAGCTCGGTATCCACCCGGAAAAGCCGGATGCCGGATTCAACATGACCGCCTTTGCGTTGCGGCTGTCGGGCTGCCGCAACGCCGTGAGCAAACGACACGCGCAAGTATCGCGACACATGTGGCGCAGCCTCTGGCCCGACCGGCCGGAAGATCAAGTCCCCATCGATTCCATTACCAACGGCGTGCACGTACCCACCTGGATCGAACCGAAAATGAAGCTTCTGCTCGACAAGTATCTCGGGCCTGTTTGGTTGGAAAAGCATGACGATCCAGCCGTCTGGCAGCTCCTGGACAACATCCCCGACACCGAGTTGTGGCAAACGCACTACTGGCTCAAAGTGAAACTGATCGACGCCATCCGGGAACGGGTGCGCCTTCGCTGGGCCAATGGAGATGCCGGCACTACCATCATGCTGGCCGGAGGGGCTTTTTTGGATCCTTCGGTGCTAGCCCTCGGCTTTGCCCGCCGGTTCGCCACTTACAAGAGAGCCTTGTTGATCTTCCAGGATCTGGAACGGCTTACGAAACTCTTAAAGGACCGCTGGTGCCCCATCCAGATCATATTTGCCGGCAAAGCCCATCCGGCCGACGATCCCGGCAAGCGGGTCTTGCAAGAGTTGATAAACCTGGCACGCAATCCGCGGCTTGGCGGCCGAATTGCCTTTGTGGAGGATTACGGCGAACAATTGGCCCAGTACCTGGTACATGGGGTGGATATATGGCTGAACAATCCACTGCCGCCGTTCGAAGCCTGCGGGACAAGCGGCATGAAGGCGGGCCTGAACGGTGTGCCGCATTTAAGCATTCTGGACGGCTGGTGGGAGGAGGGTTTCAACGGCAATAACGGTTGGGCCATTGAACGCGAAGGGTCCTCGGACAATCCCGATGAAAGCGACGCCCAAAAGATCTATCAGCTTTTGGAAGACCGGATCATACCCCTCTATTACAACATGTCGGAAAACGGCATCCCCCTGGAATGGGTCCGGCTCATGAAAGAGACCATTAAAAGCACCGCCGCCGGCTTCTCGGCACGCCGTATGGTCAAACAATACATAGAAAAATTTTACTCACGCAGTATCAAAAAGGCGCTGGAGAATTAATGCGCGCCTGTCCGATAAAGACAACCGGAATATGAAGGAGATAAAACAATGACAGCTAAAGCAATTAAATATGGCACAAAGGCAAGAGAGAAAATGATGAAAGGTATGGACATGCTGGCCGACGCGGTGAAGGTGACCCTTGGTCCGAAAGGCCGGAATGTCCTCATTGAAAAATCCTGGGGTTCCCCCAAGATCAGCAAGGATGGTGTGACCGTCGCCAAGGAGATTGAACTGGCAGACCGGTTCGAAAACATGGGTGCACAGATGGTCAAGGAAGTGGCCTCCAAGACCTCCGACGTCGCGGGGGACGGCACCACCACAGCGACCATTTTGGCCCAGGCCATCTATCGTGAGGGGGTGAAACTACTGGCCGCGGGCGCCAACCCCATGCCCATTAAGCGGGGCCTCGACAAGGCCGTTGACCTGGTAGTGGAAGAACTGAAAAAGATGTCCAAACCCACGAGAGACAAAAAAGATATCTCTCAGGTGGGCACTATATCGGCAAACAACGACCGCACCATCGGCGACATTATTGCCGATGCCATGGAAAAGGTGGGCAGGGAGGGTGTGATTACCGTAGAGGAAGCCAAGGCCATGGAAACCACGCTGAAGGTCGTTGAAGGGATGCAGTTTGACCGCGGTTACCTGAGCCCGTACTTTGTGACAGATTCTGAGAAGATGGGGGTTGATCTTGAGGAGCCCTATATCCTTTTAAATGAGAAGAAGATCGGTGTCATGAAAGACCTGCTTCCCATTTTAGAGCAAGTTGCAAGAGGCGGTAAACCTCTTTTGATCATTGCAGAAGATGTGGAAGGGGAGGCTCTGGCTACTCTGGTGGTGAATAAGCTGAGAGGGACCCTGAATTGTGCGGCGGTTAAGGCCCCTGGCTTTGGTGACAGGAGAAAGGCCATGCTGGAAGATATTGCCATCCTGACAGGGGGCCGGGTGATCAGTGAGGAGCTGGGCGTCAAGCTGGAAAGCATTACTCTGAAAGACCTGGGTACTGCCAAACGGATCACAATAGATAAGGACAACACAACCATCATTGACGGGGGGTGCGATCGAAAGGCCCTGGAGGGGCGTGTAAAACAGATCAGGGCGCAAATCGAAGAGACAACCAGCGACTATGACAAGGAAAAGCTTCAGGAACGTCTGGCGAAATTGATCGGGGGTGTGGCCGTTATCAATGTGGGCGCGGCCACCGAGACTGAAATGAAGGAGAAGAGGGACAGGGTCGAGGATGCCCTCAATGCAACCCGCGCGGCCGTAGAGGAAGGCATCGTCCCCGGCGGCGGCGTTGCCTATATGCGTGCCAGAAAGGTTCTTGAAAAGGCTCGATTCCCGGGCGAAGAGCAGCTTGGTGTTACTCTCATTAAACGTGCCCTTGAAGAGCCTGTGAGGCAGATCGCCAACAATGCCGGCTTTGAGGGCTCTGTGGTGGTTCAGCGCGTCAGGGAAGGTGAAGGGAGCTTTGGATTCAATGCCGAGACAGGGGTTTATGAAGATCTGATGAAGGCCGGTATTGTGGACCCAACCAAGGTAACGCGATTTGCGCTTCAAAATGCCGCGTCCGTGTCCGGCCTTCTCATGACCACGGAGGCAATGGTTGCTGAAAAACCCGAAAAAGAGAAATCCTCGGCATCCGCCATGTCACTGGGAGATATATATTAATGCATTTACTATGTAAAGGTGTGATATGGTTTCGTCCCCCTGAATTTTTGCATCCTCCGAAGGATGAGATTCTTGGGTAGCCTATCGACGGACAGACAGAAAGCGGTCCAACTGGCTATGGATCAGGTAGAGCGTCAGTTCGGCAAGGGCTATATTATGCGATTGGGTGGCCGGATGCTTGTAGAAATCCCTGTTATTTCCACCGGCTCGCTTGCATTAGACCATGCCTTGGGAGTAGGGGGCATACCCCGGGGCGAGTCACTGAAATATTCGGACCTGAGTCCGGAGGAAAGACCACACTGGCCCTTCACATCATGGCCGAAGCTCAGAAACGGGGTGGTATAGCAACCTTCATTGATGCTGAACACGCTTTAGACGTCATGTATGCTAAAAAACTTGGCGTCAACCGCAATCGCCTGCTGGTTTCTCAACCAGATACCGGTGAGCAGGCCCTGGAGATTGCCGAGGTCCTGGTCCGCAGCGGCGCAGTGGATGTGGTGGTTATTGATTCAGTGGCGGCGCTGGCGCCGAGGGCGGAGATTGAAGGTGAAATGGGAGATATCCATATGGGCCTTCAGGCCAGGCTTATGTCGCAGGCATTAAGGAAATTAACTTCCTGCATCGGCAATTCGATGACCGCCGTTATCTTTATCAATCAGATTCGCATGAAAATCGGAGTCATGTACGGCAATCCTGAGACCACGCCCGGAGGGCTCGCCCTAAAGTTCTATTCCTCTGTCAGACTTGACATCCGAAAGATTGGAGATATCAAGGAGGGACAAGAGGTTCTTGGCAGCCGGACCCGTGTGAGAGTGGTGAAGAACAAGGTGGCGCCGCCTTTCAAGGAGGCAGAATTTGATATCATATATGGCGAGGGGATATCCACGGTCGGCGATCTCTTTGACATGGCTTTAAAAACGGAAGTCATCAACAAGAACGGGGTCTGGTATTCCTTTAACGATGAAAGGATAGGTCATGGAAGGGAGGGTGCAAAAAACTTCTTGAAGGAACACCCCGGTGTCTTTGAGAACGTTGTGGTGAAAGTTCGAGACGCCCTTTTATCGGCGAAGAAGGAATCCAAGGAACCTGAAGCAGTTTTTGCTGATCTGTAAAAAGACATTTCAATTGCGGAGAGAGTAAGAGCCAAGTCCTTATCCTAATATTATGAGGGATACATCAAATTGAACCGATCCTATGAAAATCTTGCTGTCTTGATTATAATCGGGCTTATAAGAAGTCAAAACAGCTTATTAAGAATAACAAGAGGGCACTACACAAGATGGCTAATGCCTTTTCGGCCAAAGAGACGTTGAACGGTAGTGAGATCGATGAAATAATGGAGGGTGGAAAAAAGTTCATACCAGAAGAGACAGACGCCGGGATATCTCGAGCGGGAAATGCAAACTTTTGCCTTTGGTTATGTGTCGTTTGATTTTTAAAAGGATAATTATGGATTCACCGTTAGAAAAATTCATCGAATGGTACATGTCTTTACCAGTTCAGCACCGCCAATCGATAGTGGAGTTTGTTATTTTCTTTAACATTGCCTTTGATGATATTGACACGACAAATATGGAAGAACTGTACAATGCATTTGTCAAAAAGCTATCAAAGTATTCACGTGATAAATTGAAAGGAACCGGGCTTGCTTTGATGCTCAGAGGCAATGTTGACTTTCTTATCAGGAAGTGGGGAACACGAGAAGGGTGCAAGGAAAGCGAGAAATTTTTAATTTCTAAGGTAAACCACGGCCTTTGGCCGTGCGACTAAAAAAGGCTTTGCCGATCCGTAGAAAATAAATAAAAACGTCCTCGTGAGGAAGGCCTCAAAAAGGTCAATCCAAAGGAGGACGTAATGAAAGATTGGCAAAGTATGGCTCATGTAAAATGGGAATGCAAGTATCATATTGTGTTTATCCCCAAATACCGCAAGAAAAAACTTTACGGTCGAGCGAGAAAGCGGATTGGTGATATATTTCAGGAACTCTGTCGATATAAGGGCATAGAAATTCTGGAAGGGCATGCAATGCCCGACCATATCCATATATGTTTAAGCTTTCCACCAAAATTTAGCATTGCAACTACTGTTGGGTACATCAAAGGTAAAAGTGCCATAAAAATTCACCGGGAGATTATGAGACACAAACGTCAATTTACCGGGATGCATTTTTGGGCTCCAGGATATTGTGTGAGCACAATAGGTTTAAATGAAGCCCAAATTCGTGAATATGTAAAGAACCAAGAGAAACTTGAACAAGAAAGACAAATGCAATTAAATTTACCGGATTTTGAATAACCTGGCCCCTTTAAGGGGCCTTCCTCATACTACGTCCTATGGGCGTAGTCATTGATTGGGGTCAAAGAGCATTTCTCCGCCAAGGGTGAAGAATTTATGGCGGATAGGGCGCGTAAATTCCTTAGGGAACTGCCTTTCAAGCAGGAGCAATGGGTATCGACGAATGAGAAATGGCGAGAATTAGTTGAGAGCTACTTATCTGATAGCTACATCGATCATTGGTGGAAAGATCTGAGCTGACGACTCAATACAGCCGACCCGCCTTCGCCGAGGCTTCGGCGCGGCGGTTGATCTCGCGTGTGGAAACCGCTCAGCCTTATGGTTCTCGCGGGCCTGACCACACCGGAGTGGGAAATCTCGATCGTGGACGAGAACCTTAAGCGCGCCGGGCTATCAACGCAGAAGGAGAGTATCACAGGCTGCCCTCGACTTTCAGAAGCGGCAAACATTATACAAAAATGCCCGAAAACCCTGCAATTGAGATATCTCGAAAAATTGAGGCAGATATCATCTGAGATAATTTAATTATACATTTTTCCATACCGATAGGCCTATTTAAGCCCTTCTTAATAATGGGGCAGATCACATATCATAGATAATATGAATAGTAACAAATTTGTATATTTGGTTTAAGATTATATTTATTAAAAATATTGAAGAGAATTAAGCAAACTTCATATGTAACAGATAAATAAGGTTTATTTCCCCTCACTTGAAGTCCGCTTGGATCAAATTGAATTCTTAACTATAGAAAATCCTTTATCTCGATTATGCCATGAATTTTTGATTGTTTTGTGATTCCAAGACAGGAGTCCCGATGGAAAATCTGCTGAAAGATCTTCTACTGATATTTGGACTGGCCACAGGAGTTCTTCTCCTGTGCCATAGACTTCACCTGGTCTCGATGGTCGGGTTTTTAGTCACTGGGATTTTAGTGGGCCCTAACGGATTTGGCCTTATCAGTGCCACTCATGAAGTGGAGGTGCTGGCAGAGGTAGGGGTAGTCTTACTGTTGTTTACGATCGGAATCGAGTTTTCAATGGAGAGCCTTCTGAGAATTAAGAAATACGTCATTTTCGGTGGCGCATTTCAAGTCCTGATCACGATTCTGATATCTTCCGTAATATCAAGGCAATTTGGCTTAGCTGTCGGGCAGTCTGTTTTCATCGGGTTTCTCGTTTCTCTCAGCAGTACCGCGATTGTGCTAAGACTATTTCAGCAGAGGGCTGAGGTTGAAAGCCTTCAAGGCCAGCTGTCTTTAGGTATATTAATTTTTCAAGATATCATTGTAATTCCTATGATGCTCTTGACGCCTCTATTGGCAGGTATGACCGGGCCGGGTCACGAACCAGTCATACAATTAGTTCTGAAAGCCATCCTCCTCATTCTTCTGGCCTTGGTTGCGACCAAATGGATAGTGCCACAGATGCTTTACCTTATCGCGCGAACCCAGAGCCGCGAACTCTTTATGCTCAGTATTCTCGTTATGTGCTTCGCTATAGCCCTTCTATCTCATAGTTTAGGACTATCCTTGGCTATGGGGGCATTCTTGGCGGGTCTCATCATATCTGAAACAGAGTTCGGCCACGAGGCGCTTGGCAGTGTCATCCCTTTTCGGGATGTCTTTACGAGTCTGTTCTTTATATCTATAGGCATGCTTCTGGATGTGAAGTTTCTAATCATTCATCCAGGACAGGTAATATTAATAGCCTTTGCGGTTATGCTTTTAAAAACCGCTGCGGTCTGTCTGGTCGTGCTTTTGCTTGGATTTCCTATTAGAACCGCTATGTTGACTGGGCTTGCCCTCTTACAAGTGGGTGAATTTAGCTTCATACTTTTTATGAGGGGATTTGAGTTAGGGATACTGGAGGAGCGATTTTATCAGTTTTTTCTTAATGTCTCGATTATAACCATGGGGGTTACACCTTTTGCCATCGCCTTTGCTCCACGGCTTGGGGACCTGGTTTCTAAATTACCTCTGCCAAGCAAACTGAAAACGGGTTTTTCAGATTTTATGAAAGCTAAAGAGTATAAAAGGAGGGAAAAACTTAAAGATCACCTGATTATTATCGGATTCGGCTTTAACGGTAGGAACTTGGCCAAGGTGGCAAAGAAGGTTGCAATTCCCTATGTAATAATTGAGATGAATCCTCAGACAGTAAGAGATGAGCGGACAAAAGGCGAGCCTATTCTTTACGGAGATGCGTCACAGGAATCTGTTCTTCAACAGGCAGACATAAGGTATGCAAGGATCGTGGTGATTGTGATTTCAGATCCTTTGGCGAGCCGCACGATTCCAGCTACAGTCAAGAAAGAAAATCCAAAGGCGTTCATTATTGTCCGAACTCGGTTCATTTCTGAAATGAAACATCTTTACGATTTAGGGGTGAATCAAGTGATTCCAGAGGAGTTTGAGACCTCGATCGAGATATTCAGCCGGGTTTTAACCAAATATCTCATACCTAGAAATGAAATAGAGAGACTTATTGTCGAGGGAAGAGAAGATGGTTATGAGATGTTTCGCACGGCGTCGAAGGAATCCACTTTTTTGCATGACCTTGAAGTACATTTTCCAGATATAGAAGTTAACACATTTCGGGTCGGTGAGGAGTCGCCGATTGTGGGCAAATCTCTCCGTCAAATTGAGTTGAGGAAGAAATATGGGATAACCCTTTTGGCGATTCAGCGTGATCATCAAATCATAGCAAATCCAGAAGCTGATTCAGTTATACTGGCGAAGGATTTGGTTGTAGTCCTTTCGCCACCTGTTAATCTGGCTGACCATTGTAACCTTTTTTCCAATCCAAAATAGGAGAAACCTGATGAGTGTCATCCTTCAAACCTTTATTAGCATGATTCTGAATTGCAAGCGCACCTGGCAGATCGCTTGAGCGGGCGAGGCAACCTCCGATCTTCGCCAGCAATATTACTGCGGCACCTAAGCAATCCGGGGGAGATAGAAAGCGGGGACGCTTTCTCCGAATACTCGCCTGTTTTTTGTAACCGGTTTCAAGCCATTCTTTGTACGTTCATATACCTTCTTCAAGCATCACTCACTTTACCTAAAAGATGCCAAGGTCGTGTTCATATTTGACCATTTACCATATATGACCACTATTTCGTGTCAACCCGGCCCACCTCCACAAACCTATCGGGTTTGAATATTCATTGGCAAATCAATATGTTGGATCAATAAGGTTGCACTTATCCAGTCTGGCACGAAGTTTGGATATATAATAAGGCAACGGTTGATTTTTTTAAACGGCAGACAGGACGGAGAGATTTCTGAATTTGGGAATATATCCTCTGGATGTATGCTGCTTTCTGTTCAAATATTGAAAATCTCAGATCCGGAGAGTTTTTTTAAAAAATATAGTTTCTCGAATGTGCGTGCATCTTTTAACGGCCATCTCACGATGCTATGAGGCAGAGATCAGTGACCGATAAAATAACGGCATTCTGGGAATCTTTTCTAAATATCTACATCCATACTTACCAGAGTCCATATGAAAGAATGGAGAGGGATTTACAGATTTAATGCCGCCAATGTTTATAAAGGAGATCAGGAAATGAGGAATAAATTTATCAATAGAATATCGATAATACTGGCAATGGTTTTCACTTTCATGCTGGCTTTGAATGCCTTTGGGCAAGACAGGAGGGCCGAGAGTTACAGTGAAGGATATGGTAGCCATGGAATGATGGGGCAGGATCCTGATGAAATATTGAAATACGGCCGGGAAATGATGAGATATGGTTTTCATGAGACGGGGATGCCGGGAGGATCAAACAAGTATCCGGGGTATGGGAGGTATTTAAGCGATGAAACCATAAAGAAACTAAATGCTGAACAAAGGGCATTTATCATGGCGACTGAAGACCTCCGGCAGACAATATACGAGAAGGAGCTTTACTTGAAAGCTGAGCTTGCCAAGAAAGATCCGGATACTGATATAGCTTTAAGTTTTCAAAAGAATATTTCTCAAGCTAGAGGAAAATTCGATCAACAAATGATTCAACATTTAATCCGGATGAAAAAAATAAATTTGGAAGCCGAAAAAATTAAGCTTCAATGAATAAGATTTTCAAAATTACAGATGCTGCAATTAACCTTTAAATGCTGACACTTATGACAGGTGAGGGTACTTGCACCCAAGCGATAGCGACCGCATGTTCGCTGTTAGATCGGAGGATTAAATATGAAAAACAGAAATAACGTTACAGTAGCAGGCCAAGATTACACGAAAGCTCATGACATGCATTATAAAATGAAGGATTTGCCGAAAGCATTCAAACTTTATAGAGGCATCATCGCTGACTATCCCGAGACAGAGGAGGCTGGATACTCTTTATCCCAGGTTCAAAACATTGTGAATGCTGTGGTTCCAAAGCAGGAGGTTATGGATGCGCTTGTGGCACTAACGCTTGCTCATTTTGAACAAGATGTGCCACCGGATGTCAAGTCTACTTCGGACGCGTCACTCGCTTTGTAGTAGCCTGAGTGGTCATGAGGTAGTTGATTAACATCATTGTGCAGGCCCTACTGTTGAAAAAACGGGGCCTTGCACTCGTTCCACGATCAAAAGACTAACTTAAATGTTGGTATCACTTCTTGGGGCAGGTCACCGTTTGAGTGCGTAACTGTAAACATTTTTTATCATTCATGGCATGCTGATAATCATATTCATAACCATCTTTATTCTTTTTTTCTCCTATGTATTAATAGTCCCTGTCATTGTGGCAAGCATGTGGCGCGCTGTTTGGATTCTGCTGAGATAAAGAATATCATTAGTATTGATAAATTTACCGGGATTCAAGTGTAAGGCAAGAAAGAGCAAACCCAAGTTCTTGATCGAAGGGTGAAATTTTCAACGTAGTTATGTAGCACTACTTAAATCAAGTTTAGACAGGAGACAGATCTGATGTCCGTCCCTCAAGACAAAATTTATAATGTTTACTGGGAAGGCCCTTTTGAATGGGAACAAATCGACACTGCACAGCGCGCCTCGATCTCTTTGCCGAAGAGATTAAAAAAAGGGAAAAAGAGCGCAGTGATAGAAAAATGGAATTCTGAAACCAACGGATCGTTGTTGGTTGTATCCTTCGTAGGACAACCTCCGTGTACCGCATCCAAAGCTCACAGAATTGCAGATAAGGGAGAAGAGACATGCGAACTCTAAAAGCCATAGAAGAGATAGGCGAGGCTGACATAGGCCAGTGGTCAGACACAAAGCTGTACAATGTCAAATACACCAATTTGGAAGATAAGCTTATTGATTTAGGCGACTTCAAGACGCTGAACAAAGCCCAGAAGGTTGCGTACAGATACCGAACAGGGGAGGATCCCAAAAAGCCAAAAGAATGACTCGGGATACCAAAAAAATAACAAATGTACAATGGGGACGTCTATGATATTATGCTTTACTTTGAAGTAATTATATGATACATATTAGACATGGCACGAAAAGCGAGAATAGATGCACCTGGAGCACTGCATCATATAATTATCAGGGGGATCGAACGCAAGAAAATTTTCAGATCAGAATATGATCGGAAAAACTTTTTAAATCGGCTAAACAATTTGGTTCCTGAAACCCAAACCGAGTGTTTTGCATGGGCATTTATTCCCAACCACGTCCATTTATTATTAAGAACCGGTTTGATCCCGGTTTCTGTGTTAATGAGTCGTTTGCTCACCGGATA
>CAZIXY010000046.1:0-15751 GCA_964543315.1 uncultured Desulfobacteraceae bacterium
TTTTTGATGAGTTCCACACCTTCTTTGCTGCACAGGTTATTGTGATTTCTGCAAATGGTAACACTACCTTCTTCAGTGGCTGCCGTGCCAAGCTTTTCAATATCCAGGGCATCTCCTATGCCACATCCTGTGCAAATATAGACTGCTGTCTTTTTTTCCATCGAGCTTACCTCCTGGCAACGGATTGAATGGCTTTTAGGGCTGCTGCTGTTCCATCCTGGACGACTTCCGAAACAAAAGTAGGCGTCCTTACACAACCGGCAGCATAAATCCCGGGTTTGGCGTTCTGTGAAGCCACGAACCCATAATCGTCGTAGGGGACTTCTATCGGCAAAGGGGACTCAGATGTGTTGGGTTGCATACCTGTTGCCAGTACGACCAGGTCCGCGGAAATTTCTCGCAACTCCTCTGTCATAGTATCTTCAACCCTCAGCACAAGGCCCTTTCCGTTTTCTTCCTGGGTAATTTTCGCCACCTTACCTTTAAAAAACCGTATTTTCCCATCTTCTTTGACCTTGTTATAAAAGTCTTCCAACCGGTCCGTTGCCCTGATATCAATATAAAAGATAGTGATCTCGGCATCCGGGTATTGATCCCGCACGTAAGTTGCCTGCTTCATTGATGCCAGGCAGCAAATCCCTGAACAGAAGGGAAGATGATTCTCATCCCTTGAACCGGCACATTGAACAAAGGCAATTTTCTCAGGAGCCTCGCCGTCTGAAGGTCGTACGATTTTACCCTGTGTCGGGCCCGTCCAGGAGGCGAGTCTTTCCATCATGACATTGGTTATGACATCAGGATATTGACCAAAACCATAGGTATCCAGCTTGTTTGCGTCGTAAGGCTTCCATCCGGTAGCCCAAATTATTGAACCCACTTTGAGTTCCATGGTCTTGGACTCCATCTCCAGGTCAATGGCATCATAGGGGCATGAATCCTTGACCTTTTGAGCCTCATCGCTCTTTACAAGGGCCGGAGCTAATACGTACCGCATGGGAAAGGCCATGTCATGGGGTAAATAGGCCGCCTTGACCTTATCCATGCCGTAGTTAAATGCATTTTCGATCTCCATGTCACAGGCTTCAGCGCATTTGCCG
The DNA here is from genome assembly GCA_964543315.1 of uncultured Desulfobacteraceae bacterium. Taxonomy (GTDB): domain Bacteria; phylum Desulfobacterota; class DSM-4660; order Desulfatiglandales; family Desulfatiglandaceae; genus JAFDHL01. The sequence continues at coordinate 1,098 of CAZIXY010000046.1, forward strand.
CAGGCGGTACATTTCTCATTGACATAACGCGGAGCTATCCTGATAGTGACCTCGAAATCCCCTTCTTCTCCGGAAATCTTTTCCACTTCAGCCATCGTGAAAAACCGGACCCTGGGATTCTGTTTGATGCGACGAAAATTTATTTCAAGGCCGCAGTAGGGAGGGCACAATTTAGGAAAGTAATGATGCAGCTGGTTTACCCTTCCCCCCAAATAGGGATTCCTTTCTACAATATAAGTATCATAGCCCGCTTCTGCTGCCTCAATAGCGGCCGTTAGCCCGCTCATACCGCTGCCGACCACCAGGATACTCTGGCTCTCTGTGTTTGCCATGCTTACCCTCCTTGGCTGGTTTAGCTTTATTCGTACAACTCAAATGAAATTATAAGTTTTCCAACAGGATATGTTCTTTTACTTACAGTAAACAGTAGGCAGTATGTATTGTACCTCTCAGCTTTCAATTCCTATTGTTTACCGCCTGCTCCATACCTGTTGTTTTGGTCTTCACATAAAATCATAAAAACGGTCGGGAATCCCTGTTGAATTACCGATCTACATGACCGAGTATTTCGGTCCGCCCCCTCCCTCCGGAGGAACCCATGTAATGTTTTCATAGGGGTCTTTCACGTCGCATGTCTTGCAGTGGACACAGTTTGAAAAATTCAGCTTCATGTCGGGCTTCCCGGTTTCCTCATTGATCTCTATCTCATATACATTTGCGGGACAGAAGCTAACGCAAGGATTCTGGTATTCTTCGGCGCATTTTGTATAGCATATGTCCAGATCCAGTATCCTGAGGTGTGCCGGTTGCTGTTCTTCATGCGTTGTTCCCGAATAGTAGACGTCTGTTTCTTTATCAAAAGTCTTCTCACCATCGAACTTAATAACTCCCTTTTGTTCATCTGTGGGACTATCCGTGCCATAGACATCGACTACTTTTTTCAGATGTGTGAAATCAGGTTCTGTTGTGAGCCTGTTCTTTATTATCCGGCCACCCAGTATATACTGCAAGCCCGCCTTTATCAGGGCAATCCATAAACCCTTCTGGAATGCCTGATGAAAATTCCGCACCTTATAGAGTTCCTTGCCGACATAACTTTCATAGAGAGCTTCCTGATAGTTCCCAAGACCGGCCTTTGAAAAGTCATTATTCCGGAGGGATTGAAAAACGGCCTCTGCGGCCAACATGCCTGACTTCATAGCAATATGAATTCCTTTAATCTTTTGACTGATAAAGAGGCTTGCCGAGTCCCCCACAAGAAGGCCGCCCTCAAAAGTGAGTTCGGGAACAGAAAAATATCCACCAACCGGGGCCGTCTTTGCTCCGTACTGCGTAAGTTTTCCACCCTCGAGCAGGTTGGCGACCATAGGATGGAGCTTGAATTTTTGAAACTCCCTGTGAGGATCAAGTGCCGGGTCAGCATAATCAAGACCGGTTAACAAACCAAGGGAGATCATATTGTTTTTCATTCCATAAACAAAACCCCCTCCGTAGGTATCGCTTTTGAGAGGGTAACCCATGGTGTGTATAACATGTCCCGGTTCCATCCTTCCTTCAGGAACCTCCCAGACCTCCTTAACGCCGACCACATAACTCTGTGGATTTTTTCCGTTATCCAAATTGAATTTTTTGATAAGTGTCTTGGAAAGGCTTCCTCGCGAGCCTTCGCCAAAAACGGTAACCTTGGCGTGCAGGTCTATGCCCGGTTCGAAATTGCTCTTCTTGTTACCTTCCGCGTCGATCCCCTTGTCGCCTGTCCTGACGCCGATAACACGGTCGCCTTCGTATAGAACTTCAGTTCCCGCAAACCCGGGGAAGATATCAATACCGCTATCCTCCACCATTTTTCCCAGCCATTCTGTAAACTTTGAAAGGGATACAACGTAGTTACCATGATTATTCAACGGAGGTGGTGTGATGGGAGACTTGATACGCCCATTCTTGGTCAGCAAGCACACCTCTTCCTTTTTGACCTCCCCTTCATGCGGTGCCCCCTTTTCCAAGAAATCAGGGACAAGCTCTTTAAGGGCTACAGGATCCAGGACGGCCCCGGAAATGCTATGGGAACCGACAAAGGCACTCTTTTCCAGTATGGCAATCATGATTTCATCTATCTTCTCCCCTTCTCCGGCGTGAGTAACCGCTTCATTATGCTTTTTGATCAGGTTTGCAAGGTGAAGTGCCCCGCTGAGGCATGCCACGCCTCCGCCGACAAAGAGTACGTCTACCTCCATAATATCTCTTTCTTCCACAGCTAAGACCTCCTTAAGTGTTTTAAAAAACAGTTATTTGTGCTAAAATTCACATGAATTGATAGCACAGCTGTCGAGCAAAAAGCAAGCGTATTCTGGCGGGGAGGTGCCATTATTTCGTCACAATCAAAGCCTCATCACCCGGGCAAAGAACCCTTCGTTTTTAACGGAACTTGGACCATGAAACAGCCATTAAACTACTAAACACCGCCTGAAGGATGGCGGGCATGCGTTAACCTGAAATTTCGAACCTCTACGGTCTTGTGTTTTTAAGTTTTTATAACTTGAAAAAATCCAAAATAGCTATATCATATCACCAAAAACCACTATGGAGGTGAATGATGCCAGATATTAGGGAGGCTCCAACGTGTCCACATTGTGGTAAGAAGATGATCAAATGGGCCGGTACGCAACTGCAATATGGAGGATGCACAACATGGACGGGTGATTTTTTGTACGTATGTTTCAATGACGAATGCCCTTATTTTGTGAAAGGCTGGGATTGGATGTGGAACAATTACCATCGTCACGTATCCTATCGGCATATGCTGGATCCCGAAACGGGCAAGACAAACCCCTTCCCTGTCAAATCAAAGGATGCCTTAAGAAAAGGAATCATTGAGGAGTAGCCGGTTAGGAGCAAGCTAAAATACCGAAATTAAGGTTATGCCCAGCTATAATTATTTATTCATATCACCTAATCAGAGATTATAATGGAAAAAATCGGCAGAAATGATCCGTGTCCATGCGGCAGCGGAAAAAAGTTTAAAAATTGCCATCTGGGCCATGAGGATGAGCTTTTTTTGCTACAATCCGAAAAGCTAAAAAAAGATGTCGCACAAAAAATCACATCCCTCCCGGAAGTCAATTATGGACGATCAAAGGAAATGGCTGATTCGCTGGAAATCAAAGAACTTACACGCAGTACCAATATTTCATGCATAAAATTTATTGATTTCGCAGCCTACGTTGCTCTCGAATCCTTTGATAAAGGAAATTTAGGGGTCAAACATTACAAGGCAGCGGGCCTGATCGTCAATCCTATGAAGACTGAGGAAAAGGATCCCAAAACATTATATATCGCGATTACGCCGGACATACATGACTCTACCCTCATACATGAACTGGCTCACGCGCTGGATTTTATTGGGGGCTCCGGTCTTCTACCCGGAATGACATTCCAGTTATGTCTCGAGGCCCGTATTACCCAGGATCACCTGGACCACCCCAGGGAATTCGGAGACTGGCTGGATTATCTCAAAAACCGCTTCCATGTAAAACTTGACGCAGAAGACACAATCATTTCCTACTTGCATTCACACAATATGCTGATAGAGGGCTCTCTCGTAAAAAGTGGAGACGTCCGGAAAATAGCCGCGCATTCAGCACATATGACAAAATTTTTAACAAGTCACAGGGATGAAATTGATGCCCTAATAAAAGACCGAACGGGCTATGTAGAAAATTCCTCTTTGTCATAATACTGCTCCAGGCGCCACAAGGCCTCCTGGAGCAGTATGTGTTTAAAACCAAATAAGGTTACTACATACCTACGACCTTTTCAATTTTCACAAAACGGATGATAGGTCGCTTGATCATCTCCCATTCATTGGTTTCCGCATTGTATTTGGAGTTTACAAAGACATCTCCCCAGTTTTCCTCATCAATCTTCTTGAAGTCGGAACGGTAATAGTAACCCGGCCACCTGGTCTCCTCACGGAACAGTTTATGCCTTACATGCGCCTCAGCGATAAGCAACCGGTGATTATTTTCCCAGTACCTCATCAGTTCATGGATATCACGGGCAGCCACCTTGTCCAGATCCTCTCTTGCATAGTTCAGGAGATCCAGGGCGATATTCAACGTCGTTGCGCTGCAACTATACTGGGCTCCCCAGCCTGCTGCATACTCGTCCATGATCTTCTGGATCCGGAACATGAGCATTTTCGGATCGATCCAGTTTGGATTGATCTCTTCAGAATAAGTATAGCCTTTGTGAGGATCACCGACCGCGTAATCTTTGGTATCCTCATAGAGCTTCAGCGGCGCATATGTCTTTGCCTTAAGTTCGTCTACCGCTGCCTGATCCACTTCAGGCATATCCGCATTCTCTACGCAGAACTTAATGGCAGCCTTTGCCGCAATACGTCCTTCGGTAAATGAGCCGGAAGAAAACTTATGGCTGGAATCACCGACACCATCACCCGCTGCAAACAGGCCCTTGACAGTGCTCATGCGGTTATAGCCCCAGAAATATTCGGACTTGGAACTGTCATCCTGAATATCCTCCGGGCCACTGCACCACGCACCCGATGCCCCTGAGTGGGAACCGATAAAGTAAGGCTCAGACGGTATAATCTCAGACGGCCCCTGTTCGGGATAGATATTTTTCGATGCCCACAGCATAGCCTGGCTGATGGTCATATCCAGGAAGTCTTCCCATGCCTCGGCCTCAAGCTCTTTGAGTTTCTTCTTTTTCGACTTTTCGTCCGGAGCCTCGGAGGCGATTCTTTCAATGGCCTTATCGGTATGCATCAGGATAGGACCATCGCCTTCCATATAGACCCGCTGCATCATAAGATGGTTCCTGAGACAGGTTGGAATGGGTTTGACCGCGCCATAAGGGAGCCAATTGTGGAGCTCTCCGCCTTCCGCCAAGCCTTCGGCCATATAATTGACACCGCTGGCGGTTGTGGCGGCCGCCTTGAACAGCAAGAACCAGGCTCCAACCGGACCATATCCGTCCTTGTACCGGGCCGGGATAAAGATGACTTCCTGAGAGGTCATTTCCGCGCCTGCCTCCTGCATCAATGAAGAACTTGATCCGGAGTTCCACGGCGGATACCATGCACGACCCAAACCTTCACCCGTCGATCTGGGTCTGAATACGTGAACAGCCCCTCCTGCGGCAACCAGGACTGCCTTTGCCTTGAAAACATAAAAATCAAAGGGTTCTCTTACGCTAAACCCGACAGCACCAGCCACACGGTTTTTGTCATTTTTGTCAAGGAGAAGTTTGTGCACGAACACCCTCTCCACTATCTCGCCGTCATCCCCTAAAGTGGCTATTGAATTTTTGGCTGCTTCAGCTAAGATCAGTTTATACGATTCGCCGTTAATCATGAGCTGCCACCGGCCTTCATGCACGTACTGGCCGTCGGGATCCTTCCATATGGGAAGCCCGAATCCTTCAAACATGTGCACGGAGCCGTTCACATGGCGCGCTATGTCCATGACCAGATCCTGGCGGCAGAGCCCCATGAGATCCTGCTGCACATAACTGAGATAATCAATAGGCGTATTATCACCTACATACTGGTTAATGGCGGAAAGGCCCATTGCAACTGCGCCACTTCTATCAAAGGCCGCTTTATCAACCAGGACAACCTTCTGACCGTTCTCTTTGGCCCAGTAGGCCGCCTCGACGCCTGCGCCGGTTGCCGCCATACCACCGCCTATAATCAAAAGATCAGTGGTGACTTCTTTAGTTGTGAAATCTTGCATAATATCTACCTCCTCTTCTTAGTCCCCAAGTGTCCACAGTTTATCGGCCCTTAATGAAGCAGGCTCCGTGGCCAATAATTGATCATCCAGAGTTGCCGAGCCAAAACCGTATCCGCCATCCGGCGGGGCAGATCCCTCAGGAGTGGTCCTGATGGGGAACTTAAAACGCTTGACGCTGCCGTCACGGAACTTGACTGTCCACATGATGTCTTCGGTACCTCTCAAAGGTACAACGCTCGCACCAAGCGGCATAAAGTCGGCATAGCCTCTCATGTCGATTGCCTGTTGTGGGCAGATCTTGACACAGTTATAACACTCCCAGCACATGGCCGGTTCCTGGTTATAGGCCTTCATCCTTTCACTATCCAGAACCATCAAATCGTTCGGACAGATATACAGACAAGCGGTTCTGTCCTGCCCTTTGCAACCATCACATTTTTCTGTTATTACAAAGCTTGGCATATTACACCTCCTAAATTTGACTATTTAAATTAATCATCCAAAAAAACATATATCAAATGTCCGTTATCACACCCCCTTTCCCTGCAAAGTAAAGTCTGATTTACTAAAGGCATTAAAAACCAATTCCTGTCTACTTCTTTACATCGCCGGTGGCGGCACCATGCAGTTTTATTTCAACCTTTTCCTCCAGGCTTTGGTAATAATCCTGGAGTATCTTGACCACCTCCGGACGTGAGAATTCAGCAGGCAGGTCCCCTCCCTCTGAGAGTGTCTTCCTGACCATGGTTCCGGAAAGAAGCAGCCTGTCCTCTTTTCCATGGGGGCAGGTCCTCATGGAAGCCATTCCACCGCACTTATAGCAATGGAACGTCCAGTCAATATTGAGGTTCCGGCACTTGAGGGCGCCCTCTGGAATTTCATCGAATATCTTCTGAGCATCGAACGGGCCGTAGTAATCACCCACGCCCGCATGGTCACGGCCAACAATGAGATGACTGCATCCGTAGTTCTGGCGGAAAACAGCATGCAGCAATGCCTCTCTCGGACCGGCATACAGCATCTCCATCGGGTACCCCCCCTGGACCACCGTGCCCTTCACAAACCAGTTATCCACCAGGGCCTGGATCGCACGAACGCGAACATCAGCCGGAATATCCCCGGCTTTAAGCTTGCCCAAAAGCTGGTGGATATATACCCCGTCCATGACCTCGACGGCTATCTTGGCCAAAAACTCGTGGGAACGGTGCATGGGATTTCGGAGCTGAAGGGCGGCCACCCTTTTCCATCCCAGATCTTCAAAAATTTTACGTGATTCAGCAGGCCTCTGGTAAATATCTTTAAACTGCTCGGGATATACACCTTCGCTCAATACCTTTACAGGGCCTGCCAGGTTATACTTCGGCTGCGCCAGTACTTTGGCAACACCCGGATGCTCCGTATCCGTTGTCGTATAGACGGTGTTACATTCATGTTCTTTTTCGATAGTATACTTCTCGGATACCTGAAACGTTGCCATGGTGATTCCTGTCTCATCATCCAGTAAGGCCAATTCGTCTCCCTCTTTTACCTCTTCGTCATCTGTAGACAACGTTACGGGAACCGGCCAGAATGTACCATCCGACATGACAAAATTGTCACAGACACCCTGCCAGTCCGCCTTTGTCATAAATCCGGTCAAAGGAGTAAACGCCCCTATCCCCATCATGACAAGATTGGAACTCTCCTTCGATGTAATGTTGATCGCTTTTAAAGATTTTGCCCTTTCGATCTCAGCCTTAAGCTCATCACCTTCAAGCAATAACGGCATCAACTTCTCTTCTTTACCATGTGGCGAAACGAGATTTGACATAAACCCCCTCCTTATTAGTTAATTGTTCCTGTTTTGCAGGGTCGACCGCCGGCAGCATTTCCCTAAGTAATTCTTTATTATGCGAAAAAACTAATCTGTGACATCTGTTAATTTCGAATTTTAGGAACATCACGGCAACAGGCCTTGCCTATCATTAAGCAAATCTTGGCTTAACTATCTGCAATCTTTACCGATTTTTTAGTTGAAATATGATCCAGAATGTCTTTTAAGACCTTTTTGCTAACCGGTTTTGACATATAATAAACGATTCCCAGTGTTCTGATCTGTTTTTCCAGTTCTGCCCCGTTTGATTCCGTCATTGTGACGATTTTTATTTCAGGTCTTAATTCCTTGAGCTTTACTATCAGTTCCTGAGCCGTTATATCGTGAAGAGAAGTATCCAGCAAAACCAGGTCAAAGAGTTTCTCTTGAACCTTTTTAATTGCTTCATGGCCCGATTCCGATTCCTCGGTTTTGTGTCCCCAGTGTTGAATCAATCCAACAATGTATGAAAGGACAGAGGTATCGTTTTCCAAAACCAGAATATCCATAAGGGCCGTTTACCTTTCAGCATAATGTTAGTATTTCACTCGCAACGCTATAACCCTATGATTACAGCAATAAATATGCCAAAAGCAGGATGCACTAATTAAGGCATTGAATTAAGGAGGGTTTTGCTATTGAAAAACGCTGTGTTTTGAAATATGGATAAGTTTTTTCGGGCAAAAAAACCCGACAAAAAAAGGGAAAATAGGTATAATTATCTGAAAATGTTATAATTATTGGATATCGGGCGTAATGTTCCGATATTCAGTCAGGAAAGTCCGGCCTTTTTCATTTTCATATAAAGTGTCTTCGGGTCTATTCCCAATGCATCAGCCACCTTGCCTCTTTGCCATCGGTTTTGATTCAAGGCATTGAGGATAAAACGTTTCTCAAAAATTTGCACTGCAGACCGAAGATCCCTTGCTCCGTCTCCAGGATCCTCTTCAATTTTCATTTCTTCTTTTTCCAATTTACCGTCTATGGACAGAAAATCAAAATTACCAACGGCAAGATACCTCTGTATGACACTTTGCAATTCACGTACGTTTCCGGGCCAGTTGTAATTATGCAATACTTCCAGAATCCTTCCAGGTATAATTGGTAATTTCTTGCCTTTACAATAAAGCCGTAAGAAATGTTCTATGAGCAAGGGAATATCTTCCTTCTTTTCTCTTAAGGCCGGCAAAACAATGGGAATGACACTGATCCGATAATAGAAATCCTCCCTCATACGTCCTGTGCCGACCATTTCAGATAAGTCCCTATTGGTTGCAGAAATGACGCGGAATTTTGACCTTTTGACATGGTTATCCCCAACAGGGATGTACTCACCGCTTTCAAGGGCCCTTAATAATTTCACCTGAATATTTAAACCGAGCTCACCTACCTCATCCAAAAAAAGCGTACCTCCGTCCGCAGTGTGAAGGTAGCCGGTTTTGTTAATATGCGCCCCGGTAAAGGCGCCTTTAAGGTGTCCGAAGAATTCACTTTCAACCAGGTTATCCGGAATTGCGCCGCAATTAACAGGCACAAAAGGCTTTTCGGCCGAATCGCTCATGTCATGGACGGCCCTTGCAACCAGTTCCTTGCCGGTGCCTGATTCGCCAAGAACAATAACGTTTGCATCGGAACCTGCTGCCTTTAGGATGAGCTCATATACATTTTGCATCGCAAGGCTCTTGCCGATAATACTGCCGAACCTGTACCGCTCTCTGATACAGGACCTTAGCTTGATATTTTCCTTTCGGAGATACTCGGCATCCTCCTGCATCGATTTTTCCCAGAGTACCTGTTCAGTAATATTTCTCATGGTAGCAAGAATGGCCGGCCTGGATTTTAAACTAATAATGCTCCTGTTAGTAGATACCCAGAATTTCCTACCTCCCTTTGTAATACACATCCCCCAGAGCAGGGTTCCGATGTCCTCGTCTGTTTCACCTGTATCAAAAACCTTGCGAAAAAGCTCTCTAAACTCGCTGTCAAAAAGTTCCGTAATCGGCAACTCAAAGACCTCTTCATATCCCGAATAGCCGAACATTTTAACAAAGGCATTGTTTACGAAAATGATCTTACCGTCTTGCACAAGGACAACCCCATCAGCCACTGATTCAGTAAGGCTCCGGTAAATCAACTCCCTTTCCTCAAGATTCTTTTGGGCCATTTTCAGGGCGGTCAGGTCACGCAGTATGGAGAGCCTTGATACGCTGCCATCGTAGTTCATCGTTGGAGTACTGAGGACATCGTATGTTCTCTGATTTTTTGAAAGTTCCCATTCCCAACGAACAGTTTTTCCCGAAAAGACATCCTGGTTTCTACATCCCGCGCAGGGTTCTTTCAGATCGCGAAAATATTCGTAGCACTTTCTGCCTTCAACCGGACCGAATTCATTTTTAATCGCCGGGTTTATATATTCTATATCGTATTCCTCATTGACGATGTAAATCCAGTCTTCCATGGATCTCATAATGCTGATAATGTTTTCACTTTCAATTCGCAGAGCATCCTCAGCCTTTACCCGTTCGGCAATCCTACCTAACCGTTCTGCAATGGCCTTGAGCAAATTTATTTCTTCCTCGTGAAATGGTTTTTCGTCGTCTTCCGGTTTTTCCAGGCAGTAGACCTCCAATGTTCCTCCCCACTCGCCATTTACTATTATATCGCAGTCCTGCCTCCAGGCACTTGTTTTGAAATTTTTTGTTCTGAACTCCTGATATCCCATAACAATACGCGCGCACGTATTTTCGGGGGAGTTAAATGAAGGTGGGACGAGATCGGTTACGCCCTGCAAGATCTCCTCTAATGTCGTGCCCGGTTTTTCACGAAGAGCGGACATACTGTAAAGACAGTTTAATTGCTTTATCGTCTGTCCAAGATCACGCGTGCGCTTGTGTAACGCCTCCGTCCTTTCTTGTGCGACCTTTTTAAGCACTTGCCTTTTCTTGCGCAGAAATTGACTTTCTTCCCTTATCCTTAACACGGAATTAATCAGTGCCGCTAATTCGCTCTCATCAACAGGTTTGGACAAAAAGCCTACGGCACCGGCATTTAACGCTTTGGCCCGGTCCTTGGAGTCCGTTTCCGGATTGGTCATCAAGATAACCGAAATTTGTTTGACTTTATCGTCAGCTTGCAGTCTTCGCCAAATCCAGTCTCCATCCGTCACCATTTTGATATCGAGTATCATTATGTCCGGTAATTCTGTATGTGCCTTTTCTATACCCTCATCCAGCGATCGGGCGATTAACACAGCACAGCCCGGGATGGACTTCATCAGCAATGTTGATATAAAGTCCAGGTTATCCTGTTCGTTATCAATAATGAGTACCTTTGCCATCGCTTCTCCTCTTATCCAGACCCTTCAAAACCACATGTTGCTCATCCATAAACCGGTTATTTCCGAATGGATTTCAAATGGTTCAATTACATCGAAGAATGCTACCTTAAAAAAGCAAACATACATAATTCGCTGTCAATAATAAAGTATTTTTTGAGACACCGAGCACAAGGTATAACGGTCCTCAAGTACCCGAATGTGAGTATGGAGAATGAAAAAAACCTCTTAAAAGGTCGATCAAGGTTAATGAGTTGACTATATAAGCCATCACGTCTTATAACATGCTTGCAGTTGACAAATTTTTAAACGATTTATAAGTGCTTACAGGAGAGGTTGTTTTAAAATGGAATTGATCCACTTAGGGTCGGGAACAGGCATACCGCTTAATTATGCGGGCTCACCTTGCTTGCTCCTTATGATAGATGGTGATCCTGTTGTTTTTGACATGGGACCCGGTTCGCTTCGCCAAATCACCAGAGCCGGCATAAACTTTGAGCGGATTGGACTGGTATTCATCACCCATTTTCATCCGGATCATACAGCGGATCTCATCCACTTTCTCTTTGCAACCAGAAATCCGTCTATTATTAAAAGACGGAGGCCATTTGTTATTACCGGACCCAAAGGGATAAAAAATTTGATTTCCCAGCTTCAGAATTCTTATATTGACAGTCTGTCCCTACCTTCCGAGATAATGACTATCGAAGAGCTTGACGTGAATAAGAAGGTCGAAAAAGATTACCGCGATTTTACATTGACCGCACGTCCCGTATTGCATTCCCCTGAAAGCATTGCATATCGCATTGAAGACGGAACGGGAAAAAACTTTGTCTATTCAGGAGATACGGGTTTCTGTGAGGACCTCGTGGACCTGGCCAAAGGTACCGATCTTTTGATATTAGAGTGTTCTTTTCCTGAAGGAGAAGAGGTCGAAGGACATCTGACCCCCTCTGAAGCAGGCCGGATTGCCAGTCTGGCCGGTGCCGAAAAGCTGGTATTAACACATTTCTATCCGGAATGCCTGGAAACGGACATCACGGCACAGTGCCGAAAAGCATATGGAGGGGAACTCATATTGGCCAGAGATTTTCTTCATATACATATATAATTAAATCTAATGAAAAGGAAATAAATTTCTATGCCTAACAAATACAAATCTTCAGCAACTGTCATCCCTCTTGAACAGGCCGTTGGAAAGGTCATCGCACATGACATCACTGAAATCCGGCCCGGCCAGTTCAAAGGCCCTGCCTTTAAAAAAGGGCACATAGTTCAAAAAAAGGACCTTGCTCATCTAAGACGCCTGGGCAAGGAAAACCTGTTTGCCTTAAACATCGGCCCGAACGAACTCCATGAGGACGAGGCAGCGATCAAGCTTGCTCACGTTTTGGCCGGTCCGGGAGTGGTGGTGGAAGGGCCTCCGTCCGAAGGGAAGATCTCGTTAAAATCACAGCACAGAGGACTTCTGAAGGTTAATATTGAGGCCCTGACGGAGCTTTGTCTTATTCCCGATATCTGCTGTGCCTCCCGGCATAACAATACCCTTGTAGAAAAAGCTGCAAAGGTGGCCGACACAAGGGCCATACCCCTTATTATTGACAAGAAAACACTTGATAATGCCGTTCATATAGCCTCTGATGCGGGCGGTATTTTTTCGGTTAAGCCGCTTTCCCGGCCTCAAACAGGGCTCATTGTTACCGGAAATGAGGTTTATAGCGGCATCATTGATGACAAATTCGCCCCCATCATCCGGAAAAAGATGGAGTTTTTCGACTGCGATATCATAAAAACGTACTCGGCTCCCGACGATACGGCTGAAATCGCCAAATTCATCGACGAATTGATACGGATTGGATCTGAACTCATCCTGGTGGCAGGCGGCATGAGCGTTGATCCCGATGATAAAAGCCGTATGGCCATTGAAAGAGCCGGCGCCGAAAACGTGGTCTACGGAACATCCGTACTGCCGGGAGCCATGCTTCTGTACGGCCGAATAGCTGACATCCCTGTCCTGGGGCTCCCCGCCTGTGTGCTTTTCTACAGGGCGACGGTATTTGATCTCGTGCTTCCCAGGGTCCTGGCGGGAGAATCGATTACAAGGAGAGATCTGGCAATAATGGCTCATGGGGGTTTATGCCTTAATTGTGAGCAATGTCATTATCCCGTATGTCCTTTTGGTAAGTGATAGAAAAGATTTAATGAAAGACAAAATCCTCCTCATTGGAAACCCTGCTACCGGGCACGGCGGAACAAAGCATAAAATTGTCCGGTTTTCAAGACAACTGGAATCTCGAGGCCATAGAGCGGAGATTTACCTCACTTCCCGTGCTGGAGATGCTATGCATATAGCATCCCGCTTGGAACCTGATGTAAAGACTCTGGTCGTTGCAGGAGGGGACGGAACTCTCAATGAAGTTATCAACGGGCTGAAAGACCCGTCCCGCATCCCTATAGCAATTCTCCCGATAGGCACCGCAAATGTGCTGGCCAATGAACTCGGTATCCCCGCCGATCCCGAATCCCTGGCACAGACGGTCATCCTGGGGAACGTGCAGCGAATCGACATGGGGATTATCGGTACACGTCGGTTTATGATCTTTGTAAATATCGGCATCGATGCCATGATTACGGAACAGGTTTTTCGAAATGGAAAAACCGGCGCCGGGTATTGGCGCTACCTCCTCCCCGTACTGAAAGTCCTCACCCGCTATCGTGTCCCAAATATAAGAGTTGTCATAGACGGTGGAAAAAATCTGACGGGCGGACTGGTGCATATAGGAAATACCCGGCGCTATGGAGGCATTTTCAGCATTTCCGACCAGGCGCAGTGCGACTCGGGGCTTTTTGATGTGTGCGTTTTTCCCAGAACTCCCATTCTTACTTATGCTCGCTATTACTTCGCAGCAGCGCGGGGACACCTGTCCAGGATCAAAGACATATCTTATACCACAGGCAAGACAGTCCTTGTGAACTCCGATAAACCGCTTGCAGTGCAGGCAGACGGTGAGTATTTTGGAACAACTCCGGTTCTCATCAAAATTCAACCTTCCACGGTGCCCGTAATTGTCCCCGATGATGGAAATACTAAAATTCCTCGGTAGGAGCGCTTACCCCTGTCTGTGCCTATAGCTCCTGGAAAAGAGGGCCAGCCTGAGCCTTGGCCATACATGGGACATGACGCTCTCTTTTCAAAATACGCATTCAAAATTTTTATATTTGAGTGGAACGCCCCCACTCTCGCAAAATGACGGCCGGAAGTTAGTTATCGAAGAGTGTGAGCACGACAACAGGTCTCGCCCGGGGCTGTTCAAATCTGAAAAATACAGACTCATTCACATTCCAAAAAGGGTCATCCTGTGCGGCTTTTGAAAAAAGATCCCCATGCCCCTCATTTCACCGACCCAAGGCGACGGTATGGGGCTCTTTGAAAGGACCTATCTTCCGGATCAAGTCTCCTCCGCATTATGGGGCGGCCCGAGTCGCTGCCTGCCCGTCCATCCAGAAAAGATCCTTTTCTGGATGGAGCTTCCAGCGAACAGCACTCAGCCAAACGCTTTCTTTGTATTTTGCTGACAGCTAGCCCGCGCTTCGCGGGCTTGAGAAGAGTGCCATACCGAACCTCATTGTGTCGCCGTGAACCGACACAAAACGCTTTAAGTAGAATTATTGAATCAAATTTTAGGAGGTTCAATCAGGCCTGATAAGCGCC
>CAZIXY010000047.1:0-15723 GCA_964543315.1 uncultured Desulfobacteraceae bacterium
AACGCCGGTATTGTCAGTTTCGTGATGAAGGGCCTCTTTGATTTTATCATAAATGCTGCGATTGATTTCATCCACTTCATCGTCCATCAAACATATTTTGTAGGCAAGATCAGCATCAAGGTTCACCATGGCATCCAGGCTGCCCTTGAGCATTGCTTCGGTTCTCTCAGCCATAATAGTGAAATCAAACGGGACTTTTACAGGAGGGCGTTTTGAAATACTCACAACACGTTCCGCAATGTTTACGGCCTCATCACCGATACGCTCCAGGTCATTGTTGATCTTGATAATGGCACTGATGAATCGCAGGTCTACGGCAACGGGTTGGTACAAGGCCAAAATCTTCAGGCATTCTTCCTCCATTTCCACTTCAAGCGCATCAATTTCACGGTCGGCATCAATGATTTTCCTTGCCAGATCTCCATCCCGCTTAGCATGAGCCTCGATAGCCATCCCAACCCTTTCCTCAACCATAGCACCCAAGGAAAGAATCTTTTTTTTCAGTTTATCTATCTCTCTCTGCAAATGCCATTTCATAATCCATTCCTCACTGTGAATATTAATTCTAACCAAAACGTCCGGTGATATAGTCGGATGTCTGGGTAAATTGGGGGCGGGTAAAGATCGTCTCGGTCTTATCTGTCTCAATCAGCTTCCCAAGGTAAAAAAAGGCTGTGATGTCCGAAACTCGCGCCGCTTGCTGCATGTTATGGGTTACAATAATAATCGTATAGGTCTTTTTCAACTGGTGGATGAGTTCTTCGATCTTTTGCGTAGCGATAGGATCGAGAGCTGAGCAGGGCTCATCCATTAACAGGACTTCAGGTTCCACAGCCATGGCCCGGGCGATACAGAGCCGCTGCTGCTGCCCCCCTGATAGGCCAAGGGCTGAATCATGAAGCCTGTCCTTTACTTCGTCCCACAGGGCGGCCTGTCGCAGGGTCTTTTCAACACGTTCTGAAATAAAGGCCTTATCACTGATGCCGTTCACACGCAAACCGTATCCCACATTTTCAAAGACGGTCTTGGGAAAGGGATTTGGTTTTTGGAATACCATGCCCACACGACGTCGAAGGGCAACCACATCCACATTGGGCTCATAGATGTCATGACCATCCAAAACAATATCACCCTCCATGCGAGTATTTGGGATCAGATCATTCATACGGTTCAGGCACCGCAGCAAGGTACTTTTTCCACATCCAGACGGACCGATAAGGGCAGTCACCTGGTTTGCATAAAAATCAAGAGAGATATCAATCAATGCGTGAAAATCACTGTAATAGAAATCCAAATCCTTTGTTGACATTTTTATTAGATTATCCATTCTGCGAAACCTTTTAATGAATTTTCCTTCTGAGATGAGCCCGGTAGATAATAGCAATAAAGTTCAATCCCAAAACAAGAAAAATCAGCACTAAAGCTGTTCCATATTGAAGGTGCCGTGTTGCTTCGATCTCCGTTCCTGCCGTTGCAAGGACATAAATATGATACGGAAGCGCCATAATCTCATCAAAGATAGAAGACGGCAGTGTCGGCGTAAAGAAGACGGCGGCAGTAAACATTATGGGAGCGGTTTCACCTGCGGCCCGACTGATGCCCAGAATAGCGCCGGTAAGGATACCCGGCAGCGCCGCGGGCAAGACCACTTTGTATATCGTTTGCCATCTTGTAGCTCCAAGGCCGAGGGATGCTTCGCGATAGGTGTCCGGAACACCTCTCAGGGCCTCTTCGGAGGCTCCGATAATCACAGGTAAGGTCATCGCACCTAGGGTCAGTGCCCCGGATAAAATGCTGACCCCAAAATGCAGCCAGACCACGAAAAGGGCAAGGCCAAAGAGGCCGAAGACTATGGACGGAACCCCTGCAAGATTATTGATCCCGAGACGAATGACCCGCAAAATCCTTCCCGGCTTTGCGTATTCATTAAGATAGATGGCGGATGCGACACCTATGGGAAGCGCTACCAGAATGGCACCCAGGCTGAGGCATAGGGTTCCCACAATGCAGGGCAGGATGCCCCCCTTTGTCATGGATTCCAGGGGCGGCTGCGTCAGAAATGTCCAGTTAATAGCCCGCCATCCCCTTACTACGAGAAAATAGACAACAATAAGCAGTGCGATGCCGTTAATTGCTGCAGAGATCTTGAAAAGAGAAAACATAAACCCCTGAAAAATCTTGCGCCGCCTTTGGAAGTCCGGCTTTGCCTGCGAGACATCGCTTTTCCGTCCCTGAAATTTCTCCGCCGATTCAGGTAAAACCGTATTAAGATCCATGGAAGAGGTGTTTGATTCGTTCATGACACAATCCACATTCCTATTGATGCTCAGAGAGTTGCTGCACCTACCTGCCTGTATTTGTGAGCGATGTGATCTGCTATCATATTAAACAACAGGGTAAAGGCAAATAGGACAATACCCGTGGCAAAAAGCGCATAATAATGGTCTCCCCTAAAAGGGGCCTCCGCCATTTCTGCCGCTATGCTGGCAGGCATCGGCCTCACCGGATCAAAGAGTGAAGTCGGCAACATTGTCGCCCCTCCAGCCACCATGAGCACAACCATGGTCTCCCCGATGGCCCGTGACATTCCCAAAATAGTGGCCGTGGAGATACCGGAGATGGATGCGGGAATAATGACCCGCCATATGGTTTCCCAGTGGGTTGCACCCATTGCGAGAGAGGCCTCTTTGAGCTCCGTGGGCACATTAAAAATGGCATCCTCGGAGATGCTGCAAATAGTAGGTATCGACATAAAGGCCAGCATCAGCGAAGCATTAAAAAGATTCAGCCCTGTTGGAATATCAAGAATCTCTTGAAGAAATGGCGCCACAATCACCATGCCGAAGAATCCGATAACCACGGAAGGGAGTGCCGCCAGAAGCTCCACAACCGGTTTGACCAGTTCCCTAATCCTATAAGTTGCCACCTCTGCGAGATAGAGGGCGGTCAAGACTCCCAGGGGAATAGAAACAACGGAAGCCACTGCGGTCACAGACAGGGAGGCGATGATCAGCGGGAAAATACCGAATGCAGGGGGCTCATCAGTGGGGTACCAGTACTGCCCGAAAATAAAATCCGTAAAAGTGACCTTGCCGAAAATGGGAAGGCCTTCAACAAAAAGAAAAAGGAGAATCAATGCCAGGGTTGTTATGGAAGCCAATGCAATACAGAAAAAAAAGACACGGATAGCCTTTTCCCTTCTTTGGCGGATATTTACTGTTTTTCCACCCTCCTTTCCCAATTTATTTCTTTATTCCCCTTACTAATGAGAGATGCTGGATACTGGTTTCTGGATACTGGCCGAAGATCCCGTCTTTAGCGGGGATGAGATATGGAATGGATTGTTTTATCCAGCATCAAGCATCCCCGCCTGCCGTTCCTGCCCGCAGTACGGCAGGCGGGCGGCGGGCAGGCAGCTTCCAGTATCGCTTCGCCTTAACCAATGGAGTATGAGTCTCACCAACTCGTCGGTTTAAGGCTAAGCTTTGCTAATACAGAGGCACAAACCCGGCATCGCGCACGTATTTTTGACCTTTTTGTGGGTGCACAACAAAATTGATGAATTTGAGCGTATCACCCTTGGGCCAGTCTGACGTAAACATATAGAGGGGGCGACTAATGGGGTATGTCCCGTTCAGTGTAGTTTCCAAAGATCCTTTAATACGATTCACCATCAAAGGCTTCACATTATCATTCAGATACCCAAGTCCGATGTAACCGACGGCGTTTTTGTTATTTGTAACTGCCTGCACAATAGCGCCGTTGGAAGCCTGAAGCAGGGCCCCTGGAAACACCCTCTCCTTCTTCATTACTTTCTTGGACCAGACCTCGTATGTCCCGGAAGAAGTATCGCGGGAAATGACCACGACTTTACTGTCCGGCCCACCTAACTCTTTCCAGTTCTTGATTTTTCCCATATAGAGATCTTTTAGTTGAGCCATGGTGATATTCGTTACGCTGTTGCTGGGATGCACTACAGGCACGATACAGTCGTATGCCACAGCAAAAGGAACCGGATATCTCCCTTTTTCCACAGCCAATTTAATCTCCTTGTCTTTAATAAACCTGGAGCTATCCGCAATATCGGTTGACCCATCAATGAGGGCCTTGATTCCATTACCTGAGCCGCCACCGGAGATGGAAATTTTAACGTCCGGATGTTGCTTCATATAGGCTTCCGCTACTTTCTGAGCAATTGGAAGCACTGTCGTGGACCCTTTAATTACTATGTTGTCTGCGTAAACGAGACTCGCGGTCAAACACAAGGCTACGGCAAACGTACCTGCTGAAAACCCTTTGAATTTCATATCTTTTCCTCCGTTAATCCATATTTTGAAGATAAATTAAGTTTAAATTGTTAGGCTTTTGTTAGAATCCTATTAATGTCTGATTAGCTACCCTTCATCATCACCTCCTTTGCATCCAAAGCCTTTTGATGAAAATAACTGTTTAAAAAAATAGATTTTCTTCATAAAGCACTACAAGTCCGTGGCCCTTCCCTTATAAATCAGTGACCCCCATAATGAGTAAAACTGAGGGGGATAGAGAGATGGCCCCCTATCCCCGACACCCATCCGATTGGGGAGAAGGGTGGGTTTGTACATCGGCACAAACCAAGAAAAAGTAATGAAACATATGGTGGAAGCTAAGACGCAATTGTTAGGCGCTCATTAAGGGAGAGTTAAAATTTTATGAAATGATAGGTAAGAGGTGTGGTCAGTTTAGGCATTCTGCGGGAGGTTGGAGATAATGTATTCATAGTGTTTGTATCTTTTTCCTGATCCCCTTCCAAAGTAATGCCATTTGGGGAAATTAAAATCCGAGGTAATGGATCTCGGCATAAGAAGAACGGTTTTCAGAAAAGATTCCAGATCAGGGACATCATAAATATTCACTTCAAATCCGAACCGGTCTGTCCAGTCAAGCACTTTTCGCAAATGGAGAGTATGCCACTTCATGGAAAAACGGTTGATTCCCCAATCTTTAAGCGTGCTAAGGATTTTGTTAGCCTTGACAGGGTGGCTTAGTATGAGAGGTGTTATGTGATTAATGGGACATTGTATAATGGCTGAGGGATATGCCTTTCTCAGTTTACGAAAACCTTTTTCCTTGAGCAGGTCAACATTAGCGTTAAACCATAAATGTGCATCTTCAAGCGTGTTTACCTTGAGCAGTTCAAGAACACTGTCAACAAGAATTCCATTTTCTTTAAGGTCGAGCTTTATGGATTTGCCCATGGCTTTGAGTCGATACACCATATCCTTCAATAAAAGAAGATCCTCGTCATCACTGAGCGGCGTTTCAGCAAAAGAGTCGTGACGAAGGATGATATCTCTATTCGATGGATCTTTGCGTACATCACATTCAGCCCATTGGATATTGGCGCCAAGAAACTGCCTTAAGTTAGCTTCATCATTGACGCCATGCCATACAAACTGGATATGCCGGGGCAATGCCTTTTCTTTGATCAACTCTGTGATGTCATAAACATTTCCGCTCACCGAGCCTTCTGGTAACTTTTTTCTTTTCGACTCAAAAATCGTATTGGCATGGAGAAGGAGAACCTCTTGATGTGGATCAACTTCGGATATGGAATTTAGGTTTTCAGGTTCATTATCCACTACGGCAAAGACCCTATAACCGGCCCGTTGGAAATGAAGTACGCCAGCTGCCTTGATATCCGCCACATTTTCCTCCCATCCGTATGGATTCATATACAGGAGACTATTTGTGAATCGAACCTTGTATTCACCTCCAAGACTATTGAGTGATCGCAACGTTTGCGCTCTCAAAATTTCAGGCCTTCCTGTGTTTAGCGCGACAGATGTGTTGGGCTGCATCTGAAACCACCTGATGACTTCCATGACCCCGGCAAATGGCCGATGGGAGGCCAATATGGCGTTAGAAGTCCAACGATGTTCCTTATACCAGCACAGGATCTTCTCCCGGTTTTCATTTGGAATTTCAAACTTCGCAAGCAACTTCTCAACCTGATTCTCATGCACTGATATGTCTCCAAGCCTTAGGTTTTTAAAAAAACCGGTCCCATGACTCCGGTCAAAGGATTTGAGGACATGAAGGATCATATGTCGCATGTCAAGGATCGTGCCATCGATGTCAAAAAGAATCATCAATCTGTCTCCCTGGCATAGACCTCTTGTTTTTTCATAATGTAAAGCAAGTTTTTTCATCCAGCTATTCATGGATACTCCTCAATCAATTTTTCAGTGTTAATTACTCAAAGTAACTGTAATTCAGTCATGTTAAATTCCTATTAAATATCCGTTAGGATTTGAATAACAATGGATCCTCTGCTTTTTCTTCCCCCGGGCTGAACTGGACTGCCAGCGCACGAACTACACCAAGGGAGAGTATTACAAATCCAAAGGCAAGTAATGTTTGCCACGGGATGCTCTCCTGCCCGTAGAGTTTCACGATAAGTTCCCGGATTACAAAGACAATGGCAGGATTGACCATTGTATGGAGCCTGAATCGGTGGGATTCGAAGTATTCTATAAAGCTTCTAAATAATTCGATGATGACTAAAAAGGTGAGAATGTCTGTGACCACAGTGTTAAAAGATTGTCCAATCGGTTGACTATCCAAAAACGCCTTCATCCCATAAAGTATCCTGATGAGACCAATGGCCAGTACCAGGATAATATAGATGACGAGGACATTGATGATGTATTGGAGCGATTTACGAAATACCTGCTGGGCATCCGGGAATTTCAAAACTGATCTTTCCCCTAATTTATTATTTGCTGCCACTTGGACTTCCTGTACTAAATCAAACAAGTCACAAATTAAGGCTCCATTAGATAAACATGAAAATATTGTAAAGTTTTTCGGTTTTCATACATGAGGTTTGGCCCGGCTTGTAACGTAACAGAGATATAACTCTAACTTAATTAGATTGTAATGCTGGTGAAATTTAATATCAGCCATCATTAAACTATAAGCATCCAGTATTTTGCCAGGCGACGCTAACTTCTTTAATGCGATACACTTTTCGGCCGGCAGGAAAGAGGCATTTTACATAAGGGGTATAGGGTGTTGGCATCGATAGGATGATTTTCTTAGACTGTAACACTTTAAATTTGTGAAAGGAGCAAGACATGTCAGACGGAAAAATATTAGTAGTGGAGGATGACGAAGACCTGGTTCATATGCTGGAATACAACCTCACCAGGAAAGGATACGCCACTATGACCGCCTTAGACGGTTTGGATGCCTGCTATCTAATTGAAGAGGAAAAACCTGATTTGATTCTCCTTGATGTAATGCTTCCCGGTCTAAGCGGATTTGAAATTTGCGAGATCATCCGCAACCATTATCATGAAGAAATCTCAGACATCCCTATTATTATGCTTACTGCTCTCGGTTCCATGGAAAACAAACTGAAAGGGATCGAGACGGGGGCTGATGACTATATTCCCAAGCCATTTACGCTTAAGGAGGTCTTGTTAAAGGTTGATAGACTGGTCTGCAAGGAAAAAATGAAAAAACAAATGAACATGAAAGTTAAAAATCTCGAAGCAAGGGAAAAGCAGCAAACTGATTTTCAAAGCATGCTTTTTCATGAACTAAGAAACCAGTTGTTGATAATCGGCGGTTATTCTTCAATTGCACAAAGACACGAGCTGACTCCGGAAAAACATCGGCATTATGCCGGAGTAATCAAAGAAAGTTCCTGTTTTCTAAATTCATTGGTAGAGGAGATCTTTCTTCTTTCCAGGGTGGAGACCGGTGAATATCCGCTGCCTCGGGAGGAGGTCTGTCTGGAAGGAATAACTCAACAAATCATCTCTGTTCTCTTACAACAGGCAACGGAAAAAGATATAGGAAAAATATTCAACAAGTTTTATCGGGGTGAAAATGTGAAAAACAAAACCAAAGGGACCAGCATAGGTCTATATATTGCCAAGACCCTGATCGAAGCGATGGGGGGCATCATAAGAGTGGAAAGCAAAAATGGAAATGGAAGCTATTTTAAAGTGGTGTTAAGGGATTTGTATGAAATTCACGATTAATTGGGGTTGTGTAAGTGGCGTGTATATTAACCAAAAATTAATACTCCCTTCATCATAATGTAACAATGCCCGAGGACGATACTTCGACGCTACGGTGATAACGCTGCAATATTAAAAAACCAAAAGCAGAAACTGCTATTGCGCTAATCCTCTGGCGGTTTAAGTTCATGATAAATCAGCATCCAAATACGGATAGCAATTTATTCACGTGTCTTTTTTTCTCCATTTATTTCCTCTGCTTTATATTTTAATGTGCAATATCTGAATAACCGGTGATTACATGATATTTGACCGGACTGCTTTATCTAAAACATTTTCGAGCGCTGTTTTTTTTGGAGTATCCAATGCCAGCCTAATGTTGGAAGGCTTTGCTGAAAAACAAGGCTCATCCATTGATGATTAATGATAATTCAAAATATTTAAAGGAGTATTAGGAAAGCGTTAAAGAATTGCAAAAATTCGGCTTTTCTGATTCCTTGAGGCTAAACCAAATCTTGGCCGGGGCGATTCCATGCCTTGGGCAGGTGAATTGTAAAGGTGCTTCCTTTGCCAGGCGTGCTTTCAACTGATACCCTGCCGCCGTGTGCCTGGACGATATGCTTTACAATGGCAAGGCCCAATCCGGTGCCTCCGAGTTCACGGCTTCTGGCCTTATCAACCCGGTAGAATCGCTCAAAGAGGCGGGATAAATGCTGCTTTTCAATGCCGCAGCCCTGATCGCTGACATTAATAACGGTTTCATTAACTGTCTGTGTTGCATCTATTTTCACCAGGCCTTTGGCATTACTGTGCTTGATCGCGTTATCAAGGAGGTTCACGATGGCCTGTTCAAGGAGTTCAGGGTTGATGTTTGCCTTCAGTTCATCATTGCATGTAAGTTTTATGCGTATTTTTTCCGAATCGGCCTTCACCTGACAGGCATAAATGGCTGCCTGTAGGACATCACTTATCCTGGTCTCATAAAGGGCAATCGATTCCTTTTCAGTTCCCTCCTCAATCCTGGAGAGGCACAGAAGATCTTCAATAATGACTTCCAGGCGATTTGTGTGCTTCTCGATAATCTTAAGAAAACGCCCGGCGTCCTCACCGCGATTCAATGCACCATCTCTGAGCGTTTCAACGAATCCCTTAATAGCAGTTATCGGAGTTTTGATCTCATGGGAGACATTTGCCACAAAATCGCGACGGATATTTTCAAGTCTCCTGAGACTGGTTACGTCGTGTAACACAATAAGTGCGCCGATACTCTTTCCCTTTTCGTCATTTAGGGCTGTACCATGCCCGTTAATGATCCGCTCACCGTCCTCGTACAGAACAATGTCCTTTTCAATCGGATCCCCGGAGGATAATACATCCCTCACAAAATTTTGCAGATCCGTATTCCTGGACACCTCCTGGATGCTCCTACCCAGCGCATCAGACAGATTACATCCCAACATCTCAGCGGCAGCCTGATTCATATTGATAACCCGCTCTTCAGAATCCACGGCAATGACCCCTTCCGCCATGCTGGAAAGCACGGCCTCAAGCTCATTTCGTTGCCGCGTAATAGTATTAATCCGCTCATTAAGTTCAAATGCCATCTGGTTCATGGTTTCGGAAAGAGTGCCGATCTCCTCTGAATTTGAGACAGGCAGTCTATATTCCAGGTCTCCACGGGCAAAGGATTCGGCCCCTCTTTTAATCTCTTCGATGGGACGGCTGATACGCCGGGAGATCAGGAGACTGATGATTGCGGCAAGAAGTGCAATAATAACACCTCCAACAGCAATCTTTATCTGTATACTCTTTATCGTTTCATCTATGGCGGTAAGAGGTATGGAAGTACGGATTGCCCCGGTAATTATGGAATTGTTTCTCAATGGTACTGCTACATACATCATATCTTGTTGAAGCGTGCGGCTATGTCTGGTGGATATGCCAACGCCACCGCTTAATGCCTTAATTACCTCTGGACGGTCCATGTGATTGTCCATTTTCTCAGGGTCATCTGCGGAATCACCGATCACTTTGCCCGATGGTAAGATAACCGTAATTCGCGTTTCGGCCCTGGCCCCTGTCTTCTTGCACAACAGATCAATGCCCTTTTGATCATGAGACAAAAGACTTTTTAAGACCTGTCTGTCTAAAAGATGGGCCCTGGCTTCGAGATCGGAGGCATACTGTTCAAGAAAGGATTGTTTTATTGATCTAGACGCAAACCATGTTGCGGCCGCCAGTGATATGATGGTAATAAGCAGGTAAGAAGGGTAAAGTTGCCAGAGCAATCGTCTCTTTTTTGCCATTACTATTCCTTAAATCTGTATCCAACGCCCCGGACTGTTTCGATGTAATTACCAGCAGGTCCCAGTTTTTTCCTTAAGCCCACGATCTGGACATCCACCGAGCGATCAGTGACAAAGTAATCATCACCGCGAACGGCATCCACAATTTGCGCGCGTGTAAATACCCATCCCGGTCTTCTTGCTAAAAACTTAAGGATACCAAATTCTGTGAAAGTCAATTGAACAGGTTTGCCGTCGATGAGCACCTCACGACGTCCGGGATGGATAACAAGATCGTGAATTCTAAGGATGGATGATTCCTCCATGGGTTCTTTTATATTCCTGCGCAAAACTGCTCTCACCCTTGCCACTAAAATCCTTGGGCTGAAAGGCTTGGTGATGTAGTCATCGGCGCCAAGTTCCAGACCAGTGACAATATCAGCTTCTTCTCCCTTGGCTGTCAGCATCACTATGGGAATGTCCCTGGTTCCTGGATCGTTCTTTAGAAGTTTTGTGCTTTCCAGCCCATCTATGCCTGGAAGCATGAGATCAAGCACAATCAAGTCAGGAAACTCTGTTTTAGCTGTTTCCAATGCCTTTTCACCAGAAGTTGTGCAAATAACTCGATACCCCTCTCTATCGAGGTTGAACCTAACCAGCTCAAGGATATCTTCTTCATCATCTACTACAAGAATGCGTTCTTTTGCCATGATGGTATTCTTCTTTAGGGTCTCTAATGTTTGTGAATATTATAACATAGCATCATATTTTCATGTTAGTATTAGATTAGGATTGTGTAAATATTTTATTTAGTAGAAACGGATTATTGGAAAGGAGATAATAGAAAGCTTTAGCGGGTCTGCAACGTTAAGAGGGTGAACCTCTTGCCTCTTTTTCAAGGCGGTATCTCTTTTCACTCTTACGACACATTTCCCAGATAATACCCTGTTGTCGGAACTTGCAGTAGGTGCAGGGGTCGGTACATGCCTCGCAGTTTTCAAGACATTCCTAACAGTAGCCGATCTCCATCTTCTGGCAGGTTATGTAGGCTTCACGATCGGGATGATATTTGCATTGCATCTTTAACCTCATATATCATTTTTCTGGGTTCCGCTTTTAATTACTCAATTCTTGAATTCCTAAATTCCTAAATCTATTTACCTTCTCGCAATCCACCCTGATTTCATGATCAGGAAAACAATGGCCATCAGAAGATACAGCATCATAAAGCCCAGGTGAGAAATATCTATGAAAAGGGTAAAGCCGGGCGAAAAGACCACATCGGGGAGATTCTTCAAGACCCTGAAAATTCCGGTTATGACGAGTCCACCCAGCATGGCAATTCTGACATAGGCTGAAAAGCTCAGCCTAAATTCTTTTCTACCTGAAAGCACATAGTCTAATATGATGTAGGCCAAAAGTCCCAAGAGAAAAATGGCACCGATGTAGTGTATATAGTGAGTCAGATAAAAATCAGCAGACCATCCCATGCCCGGAATATCAGATATATAGTAGCGTTTAAATATCGGCATCTGGCCAAATCCAGTAAATGCCATTAAAATAAAGGTCACTATGTATAACCGGAACAGGACTTTCCTGCCGCTATAAAATTTCCGGGTATTAATGGGTTTCATTTCCCTTTCTCCTCTGATCCCCTTGAATAATTCAAATTCGAAACTCTAAATCCGAAATTCTAATGTTCGAATGCTCCAAACATTAAGATTATTGTTGACATCTAAGCCTCACGTTTCGGCTGTTTGAATTTGAAAATTATTTCCAATTTCGATATTAGGATTCCGTGCTTTTTACACAATATTAGAAAAAAGTCCTTTATCCTTACTCCTCTTTGTCTCTGGAGGCCCTTGATATTTCACGTTTGGTAGATTTATAAGCTTTGCCCACTGCCGCAGCAATTCCTGCTATCGGCGCAATTACCATCGCCTTTGTCAGGTTGTCTGCATGGGCCATGGAATCTTCAACCGGTTTCAAATGTGGCCTTCCTGGGCCTTTTTCTATAGCCTTATTCAATTCCTCAAAAGGAACCGGGGAGACATAGATCGTATTCGTCCCGCCGTTCTCCTTCTCACCGTAAATATAACCGTTTATTTCTCTGGCAATGGCATGGGCCTCTTTAACGATCTCATCTCTGGGACCAATTTTCTGTACTTGCTCGGGACATACTTCAATACACGCAGGCAACTCTCCCTCTTCGATCCTATTATAGCAGCGGTCGCATTTATACATCACTCCATTTCCGGCAAATGAGGGCAGGATATCCAAGTATAGACCAACACCGGTTTGTCGCTCGGGAATATGCCAGGGACATACCGCCTTACACTTTGAACCACCGAGGCAGACATCCGCATCAATTCGGGTGATCCCGTTTTTCAATTTGCGCGCAGCACCCCATGGGCACAAATCCGCGCATGGAGGGTTCTGGCAATGCATGCACCTGCGGGGAAAGGTAAAGGTCTCTTCCTCACCGTTTACGTTTACGGTAGCTTCCTGGATAAAAAGCCAGTTATACGGTGTCAGTCGATCTGTTATATCACTCTTATCAGACCAGTCAGAAACCTTGACCCTGTCCGGATACATTTTGGGAAAGGGCTTTTTGGGTTCAGGAAACTTGTGTTCATTGACTTCACGGCACGCCTCGACACATTGCTCACATCCAATACATTTCCTGATGTCAATAAGGGTAGCCAGCTCTTCTTTTCCGGAACCTCTTACCGTAGCGGGAAGCGGAAGGGACGAAGCAGCGATAGCTCCTGCCGTTGCCAGGGAGCCTTTGATAAATGATCTTCGTGAAATATCTTTGGGCATTTTCATATCTCTCTGTACAAATGAGTCTAAAAAGTGAATACCTTATACTCCGGATCCGTCATCATATCTACAAGTACCCCACCACCGGATATTACAGAACCTTTAATGCATTCATCCGGAGATATAAGGCGTTTATCGGCACAAGCCTCACAGACATGTATCGGGGTTTTCTTCTCAATTAGTTTGTCTAAAAGGTCTTTCATGTGTTCTCCCGTAGAAGACCGAATTCCTTCCGCCATTCCTAATTGAGCCCAGTGGACAGCATCGTCGATCAGAAAGACCTCCACATGATGACCCTTTTCTGCTGCAATGCTTGCAAACTGCACTGCCCTCGTTGCAGTCCCTGATTTTTCAAACCCCTTGGAGATCACAAACACGAATTTTTCCATATCTTTATTCCTTTCAAATTTAGAATTTATTTCTCACCACAAAGGCCAAGACCAAAGGTGCCGTTTTTATAATGATAGCAAAAAAGCTATAAGGTTACAAAATAATGTGGACTGAGCGCCTTTTAGGGCAAAACCGGAATGGAACTGAACTATTTTAGGTTCCGGTTGAGTATTTCTCGAAGATTTGATCTCAGGCGTTCGTGAATATCAGACGGTATCGTCTCCTTTCCCGCCTCCTTGCACAACTCGATGGTCCTTTTTAGCGAATCAAGACATTCTCGGCATTCGGGGCATTCCTTAAGGTGAGCTTCAATCTCACGGCAGATCTCATCATCCAACTCACCGTCCAAGTATTCCGATATTCTTTCAAAGTATTTCTTACAGTCCTCCTTCATTGGACCGACCTCTCTTCATAGTGATTCGATATCTTTTCTCTCAAGAATACGCGCGCGCGGTGTAATCTTGTCTTGACGGATTGTGAGGTTATGCCAAGAATTTCTGCAGTCTCCTCTGTGTTGAAGTCTTCAAGATCTCTGAGGTTAAAGACCAGGCGGTATTTAGTCGGTAGAGAGAGTACGGCAGCATCAATGGCCTGTTTCAACTCGGAACGCAGAACATTATCAGAGGGGTCATCGGACCAATCTGGAATCTCGTATCTGGCATGGCTGCCGTTCTTGTGCGAAAAAGTTTCTAATGATATTTCTCTGTCCGGTTCACACTTTTTCTTCCTCCGCTTCCTGAGACAGGCTCTTGTTGCAATCTTGAAAAGCCAGTTCCTTAATTTGGTCTCTTCCCTGAATCTATCCAGATATCTGAATGCGTTCAGAAATGTCTCCTGTACAATATCCTCAGCATCCTGAACATGACCGCACATTCTCAAACCAAAGGTAAATACCTGGTTCTCATAGCGTTCCACAATCTTCTCCATGGCCTCCATGGAACCCGCCTTAAATTCTGCTATTAAATGATGATCGCTTGTTTCAGTTGCCATTCGTTTCATGCAAAGGCTGCCTCAAGCCCTGTGCCTTATTCCTTTCGCCCGTATCCATCCTGCCAAACTCCGCAAGCTCTTCCAGCCCGTCGCGATTGAGTAACTTTATAGTGCGTCCGTCCACTTCGATTAAGCCCAGCTCCGCCATCCTCGCAAAAATTCGCGACAATGTTTCCGGGATTGTACCAAGAAGGCTTGCAAGCTGTCCCTTTGAAATATTAAGTGCGACGCTGTCTTTCCTTTCCTGTTCATCGACAAGATAAATCAGATATCCGGCCAGGCGGCCCGGGACCTCCTTTAGTGAGAGATTTTCCACCTGAACGGTGAATGCACGAAGCCTCATCGAAAGAACCGCCAGCATGTTCATTGCCAAGGAGGGAATCCTGGTTATAAGATCAACAAAAGCCTTCCTTGGGAAAAACAAGACATGGCTTTTGGCAATTGCCTGTGCGCTCGCGGGATACGACCGGCCCGCATAAACGGCAACCTGGCCGAAAGGCTCTCCCGGCCCGTAAATATGGAGAATCTGTTCTTTTCCTTCTGATGAGACCTTAAAAATTTTAACGAGCCCTTCGATAACCACATAAAAACCCTCCCCTTCGTCCCCATCCGAAAAAATAATCTCGCCCCTGTTGAAACTCCTGTCAACAGCAATATTTTTGATTTCCCTTAGCTGGCTTTCAGGTAGTCCCCTGAAGCTGGGAACGCGCGATATGATATCAAGAAGTCTTTCCATAATCGCTTTTTTAGCTCAGGAAAAAGGTGGGACCTCTTTCCTATAAATATTGACGCTCTGACTCGAATGAATAAGGTCGAAACCGGCCCTTCTTTTTCATGCGCGCCACGCTCACTCATTCGATCTGGCAGGTAACAAGGAGAGCTTTTATTGCCTTTTAACAAATAAATATATAATTTAAGGGTCTTTAGGTCAATTAAAACAGGAATCACAGGCATCAACTGTCAAAAATTTTTACAAGGGGTTGCAATTGATTTCCTGGTTCGATATCTTCAAAACTCGTGTCGTTTCCAAATGTATTGATAATTCTATGAGGATTAAGGAGTCCAGGATTCAAGGATTCCAGTGAAAAAAAGTGTCCCCTTCCTGCGCCAAGGGCCGCCGGAGGTACGGGAGCAAAGTTTTCTCCTAAATGATTAAGAGAAGACAAACTATTGATAACCTCGTAAAAAGTCGCGTTACGCCTTTTTACTCGGCGGGGAAGGGC